>JAQNCM010000419.1 GCA_029237615.1 Mucilaginibacter sp. | reverse complement strand
TGCACAGGTTGCAGATGGTTTTTTCAGGCTTAACCATATTGCTTTCCCTGGAGACAGTGGAAACGAATGTAATAAATATATAAGCCGGCAGCATGCACATATAGAATGGAACAAAGAAAATAGCGCTTTTATGCTGTTTGCAGATGAAGGCGGCGTTCCTCCGGGCAACAAGGTAAAGATCAGATCGGCAATTAGTGAAACGTTAAATAAACTTAATTCTACTCAAATTGGTCATAAGCTGGATGAAGGCGACCAGGTAATTTTAGGCGAATCGGCAGTAATTGCTTTCAGTTACAAAGGGAAGCGTAGCAAAAAAGCATGAGCAAAATATTTACAATAACTGAAGGATTGGAAAACATGGGCGCTTTGCGCACCGGTGGTCAGGGTTCGGTATATAAAGGCCGCAGGATGGGTCCTATTATCAGCGCTGTAAAATTATTGCCTACCCCGATATATTCAGAGGATGATGAAGACAAGAATTTCAGGAACTTTCAGAATGAGGTAGAAAAGCTTAAGAAGGTTAACGAAGATCCTAATCCTAACGTGGTAAAGATCCTAAATTCCGGAGTTACTGAAAGCGGGTCGCTCCCATTCATTGAAATGGAATATATAGAAGGGCCTGATCTTGAAGAGCTGCTGAAACCGCCTCACGATGGCATTTTTACTATTAAAGAAGTTATTAAACTGGCCGATCACTTAGCAAACGCACTGGCACATTGCCATAAAGTTGGAGTAAAACATGGCGACATTAAAAGCAATAATGTAAAGTATAATGTTCACTCCGGCAATTATGTGCTGTTGGACTTTGGGCTGGCCATCATGTCAGACGAGCAACGGCGCACGAGCATACGCCATGCCGGGGCTATTGAATTTATGGCGCCTGAGCAAAATACGGGTGCCATGCTTTTTCAGACGGATGTTTACGGCTTCGGCATCATTCTTTATGAACTTTTGGCTGGCCAGGTACCCTTTCCCTTACACGACAGCGGAGAAACCTCGCGCAATGCAGTAATGATTGCCCATATGGAAACACCGGTGCCGGATGTGCTTGAACTGCGTAGAAAAAACCTACCTGAGAACTGGTCGGCAGAAAAAAAGGTACAGGAGATGCGGGTACCTCAATGGTTGCTGCAAATTACCGCTACCTGTCTGGAAAAAGATCCGGAAAATCGGTACAGCAACGGAATGGTACTACAGGAAGGCGTGATTGCGGGCAGCATCGACACCAACCGCTCTGAATCAGCGAGCGAAAGCATTGATATTTTAAAAGCTAAAAACAATGAGCTAACAACTCAACTATTTGCTTATCAGTCAAATACATCGACCAGCAAGCAAGTAAAAATAACCAAACCCGCTCTCGCAGGATTGATTGTATGCTTAATTGCGGCCCTGGCATTTGGAAGTTACGAATCGATTAGAAAACGCGATCCTGTGGTAGTCCGCGATACTATATTTATTAAACCAAAGGCATTAGTACACAAACAACAGCCCTTGCCCGTACGCAAGGACAGTATCAAACCAATAGTCACTGCCGGCAATCCGGCATCAAAACAAGTAATAGTAACTGATACAAGTGCAAAAGCAAAAAAAGCGGCTTTAGCACGTTCACACAAAAAGAAACGCAAAAAGAAAAAGAAGTTCCTGGGGATCTTTTAGGTAATGTCAGGCCTTTAATTTCCTTCTCTTTACTTCCTTAACTATCAAACTCAGCTCGCGGCTCATTTGCCCTGCAATAGCTGTATTTTCCTGTGCCCGTCTAAAAAGATAAGGTAAAACAGCCTTTATAGGCCCGTATGGCACATACTTGGCCACATTATACCGGGCATTGGCCAGGTTAAAGCTCAAATTATCGCTCATACCCAACAATTGCGAAAAGTATACATGCTTATTTTTATGATCGATCCCTTTTTTGTTCAGTTGCTCGGCGAGTAAACGGCAGCTTTCTTCATTATGCGTACCGGCTACTATCGCAATTTTTTCTACATGATCCGTACAATACTCAAGTGCCGCATCGTAATCTTTATCTGTCGATGCCTTGTCTGGCTGAATAGGTGATTGATAACCCTTTTCTTCGGCGCGTTTGCGTTCTTTCTCCATATAGGCGCCGCGTACTAATTTTGCGCCAAGAATAAATCCATTTTTCTCCGCTGTCGCATGATCTGCTTTTAAGGATGCGAGCTTATCATGCCTGTATAACTGGTAAGTGTTATAAACGATTGCCTTTTCGCGGTTAAATCGCTGCATCATCTCCAGGGCCAGTTTATCTATTGTTTTTTGTATCCAGCTTTCTTCTGCATCAATCATTGTTGGGATAGCTTTTTCACCAGCTTTTTCGCAGATTGCTAAAACCCTTGCCTGCGCCTTTTCCCATTCGGCAGTTTCATCAAGACTAAGCACAGTACCTTCATATAATTTTTCAAGCAAAGAAAAACGGGCAATCCCTGTTACCTTAAACACGGTAATCGGCACTGCCTTGTCAACGGCTGCTCTTTCTATAGTACGGATAATTTCATCGCGGGTATTGTCAAATACCTGTTCTTCATCCTCGCCTTCAATCGAATAATCCAATATGGTACCTACACCGCCTTCATGCAGGTTTTTTATGGTCTTATTGCACTCAGCAATTGTTTCGCCGCCGCAAAAATGTTTAAATATGGTAGCCTTTATCAATCCTTTAATTGGCAACCCAATTTTTATAGCGAAATTGGTTACCGGCGGCCCTATCTTTACTAAAAAATTTACATTAATTACCTTAAATAGCCAATAGGCGCGTTTAAGGTCGAGGTTAGAAGAATGCCGGAAAGCGATTTCCGTATTTTCAAAAGACAAGTTGTTTTTGGAGGTCATAGTTACTGCTTCGTAGCTCCAGGTTCATGAAATAGCCACAGGTAACCAAACCATGAACTATCACCTACGAACCGCGATCCACAAGATTGCAAAAATATAAAATGCAAGCTAACATATATCATTATTCAACGAATAGTTTAATTTTGCTGCCCCATGATAGAGTTTAAAGTAGAGGGCGATTTTATTCCCCTGATCCAATTATTAAAAGCGGCCAACCTGGTGCAAACGGGTGGCGAAGCACAAATAGTTGTAACAGAAGGAGAAGTAAAATACAATGGCCACATCGATTACCGCAAACGCCTGAAAGTAAAAAAAGGCGACACAGTAGAATTCAGAGATAAAATTATCAGGGTTATTTAATTATGAAGACGATACAAAGTGACAACTATCCTATATATTTTGATAACAGTATTGACGAACTGGTAAAGTTTGTTGAAAGAGGGCATTACTCCAGGTTTTTTTTGTTGACCGATGAAAATACCGCCATTCATTGCCTGCCAGCGGTAAAGGAACGTTTTGACGGGCATGATAATTTTGACATCATTGAAATAAACGCCGGCGAAGAAAGCAAGGACATTGATTTTTGCATAGGTATATGGAAAATGTTGATAGATTTTGGCGCCGACCGTAAAAGTCTATTGATAAATCTTGGCGGTGGTGTGATAAGTGATATGGGTGGATTTGTTGCATCTACATTTAAACGGGGTATTGATTTTGTTCATGTGCCTACTACTCTGCTGTCGCAGGTGGATGCGTCTGTCGGCGGTAAAACGGGTATAGATATCGACAGCATTAAAAATATCATTGGTACCTTTACACAGCCAAAAGCCGTGTTTATTGCTTACGATTTTTTAAAGACGCTACCGGAAAGGCAAATACTGTCAGGAGCTGCTGAAATGCTTAAGCATGGACTGATCACCGATAAAGCTTACTGGGAAAAATTAAAAGAAAGCGACCTCAAAACACCTTCGGCCGAATTGATCCATTGGTCTATCGAAATAAAAAACAAAATTGTTATTGAAGACCCTACAGAAAAAGGCATTCGTAAAGCGCTCAATTTCGGGCATACTGTTGGGCATGCTGTTGAAACAAATTCGCTGATCAATGACGAAAACCCTTTAACCCATGGCGAGGCAATTGCTATCGGTATGATTTGCGAAGCTTACCTGTCGCATAAAAAGATAGGGTTAAGCAGTGAAGAATTAAAGGAAATTGTTGAAGTGATAAACAATCTGTATCCTGTTTATGAGCTTCACGAAGCAAGTCATAAGGCCTTATGTGCAATAATGTTAAAGGACAAAAAGAACCAGAACGGGAAAATTAACTGTACATTATTGACGCAGATAGGACAATGCAAGCTTGATAATATCTGTACAGATGATGAACTTTGTGAAAGTTTGACTTATTATGCCTCTTTATAAATGCCCCATTTAGATCACCGGCAGGAAACTGCAGTTATACTGATATGCTTACTGGTAGTACTAACCATTTGCGAAATGTGGTTCAGTTACCGGGAAAACCGCCAGTATTACGAAAAACGTGATACGCTTACCAATATCTATTTAACAACGCTGGCTTTCCTGTTAAACCTGGTTGTAAATGGCAGTACATTTTTTATATTGAGCTATACTTACAAATTCAGGCTGTTCCAGATCAATAATGCGATACTTTACTGGTTTGTGCTGGTTGTGGTACAGGACTTTTTGTATTGGGCGCTGCATTATACCGGCCATTACTGCCGCTTGTTTTGGGCCATACATGTTACCCATCATTCCTCCGAACATTTTAATTTCACAACAGGCTTCCGCTCTACGGTTTTTGAACCTTTATACCGGGTGTTCTTTTACCTGCCGCTCGCTTTAATGGGATTTAACGCGGTTGATATATTGTATGCCTATCTTATAACACAGCTATACGGCAATATGGTGCATACCCAATATAATGTTCCGTTGCCTAAATGGTATGGGTTAATTTTTGTAACGCCTTCGCATCATAGGGTACACCACGCATCCAACATCCCCTACCTGGATAAAAATATGGGTATGGTTTTAATTATATGGGACCGGATATTCGGAACTTTCCATGAAGAGAATTTGCCTGAACCGGTAAAATTTGGATTAACGCATCAACCGGATAATACAGGACCGGTAAACATCCTGTTTCATGAGTGGAAGGCATTACTGGCAGATGTAAAAAAAGCGCCGACATTCAAAGCCAAGCTGCAATATTTCTTAAATCCCCCGGGCTGGAGCCATGATGGCAGCACAAAAACAGCACGAGTTTTGCAGCGGGAATATAAAATATCTTCAAATAATACGTCAGTTAAATCGAACTGATTTAGGGATAATTAATTCATTAGAGCGACAAAGCGATGATGGATATTATGGTTTTTCAAGGATGATCGCTATATTATTTCCCCATCGTTGATAAGCAGTTGCCGTTAAGTGCACCCCATCAAAATAATCAGCGCTGCTTTGAATTACACTTTTTTGAACATCAAACACCTGCAAATTAAAAGTAGCGGCAACTTTTACAATTGCGGTTTTATACTTATTTATAGCTGTGTCGACCGGGTTTAAATCCGGGGGCGAATTTATAATAACCCAGGCCCCTTGATTAAGTCTCCTTTTTACAATTTTACTTAAACTATCGGTAAACGCCGGGATTGTTAACACGCCTGTTGAATAGCCTCCAAAATTGAAACAATCATTGGTACCATATTCAACAATAACCACGTCAGCAATGGTGCTGTCCTTCCACCGGGCAATACCTTCTGTAGTTCTGTCGCCCGGAAATCCACGGTTTATTACGTTAGCATTTATGCCATAAGTTTGCAATGCAACCTGCATGGATGACGGATATTGATACAATGCCCGCTGTTGGGTAGCACCATTTATTGGGGGATTAACTCCCGGCACATTTTGACCGTAAGTTAATGAAGTACCTTCGCATCCTATCCTTACTAAGCTATGTGCCGAAACCTTGGTAAAATAAGCGGCCTTATTCCTTTCATTTAATGTTAATGTAGTGGTTGCAACTACCGGATGGCTCTTTTTACATGAGCTAAAAATAGTGATCAATATAAATAAACCGGTAATTATTTTTTTTGAAACGGATAAAAGCATGCAGGGGAGATTTTAGACAATGCGCAAAAATAAATTTTAAAGTTATAATTCCTATTGTATATCGGCATAATAAGGAATCGGCCTGAATTGAAGTATAAGCTTTTAGTTAACCATATATATTAGATTATTTATTGTAACTACAGCGTGCGATTATTATCTAACTATCAATAAAACAATCAGGTTATGTTTACAAAAGAATCATTTGCAATTGACGGGGAAGCCCTGCTAAAAAAAGTAAAAGAACTGATAGCGGAAGGTAACATCAGGAAAATAATTATTACCGACAAAAATGGCAAAGAAATAATGACCTTCCCTTTAACCGTGGGAGTTGCCGGCGCGTTACTGATGCCTGTATTTGCTGCAATAGGTGCAATGGCCGCTTTGATTGGTGAATGCGCCATTACCGTTGAAAGAGAAGAAGACGAGAAATATACAGGAAATAGCGACATTGTAAAAAAATCCTGATATAATTGCATCTCAATTAAACGAATGGACCAGGGAAGTACTAACATTTTAACTGTTGATGGGCTTAATGTAAATTATGGCAATTTCCAGGCAGTACAAAACGTATCTTTCAATGTCCGCAAAGGGGAAATATTTGGCTTGCTTGGCCCAAATGGCGCCGGCAAAACCAGTACCCTGAGTGCAATAGAAGGGCTTTTAAAACCGCAATCGGGCGCTATTATTGTTGATGGTAACAATGCGAAGGAAAAACCATTGCATGCACGTGCGTCTTTGGGTGTACAGTTGCAATCCACCAGTTTCCAACCTGAGTTATATGTAGTGGAAGTATTACAGCTATATGCGGGTATTTACGGGTTACCGTTAAGTAAGGAAGCCCTTACAGCGATGTTAAAGGATATTAACCTTGAAGATTCTGCCACAAAAAAATTCGGGCAGCTTTCAGGCGGGCAACAGCAGCGGGTTTCATTAATGATAGCAACTATTCACAACCCGAAGCTGGTGCTTTTGGATGAGCCTACAAGCGGGCTCGATCCGCAATCGCGCAGGCAGTTGTGGGAGCGTATAGAGGCCATCCGCGAAAAAGGCAATGCAGTACTGCTCACCACACATTCTATGGAAGAAGCCGAAGCCGTTTGTGACCGTATCGCTATTATTGACCACGGAAAAGTGATCATTATTGATACGCCACAGGCCATTATCGATCAATACCGCAATGACCCGGAGGTCATCAGCGTTTCGCGCAGGGGCAAAATAACCCTTGAAGATGTATTTATAGCACTGACAGGTAAAGCTATAAGAGCATAGTGGTGAATATTGAGTGGTTAGTGGCAGTGGCTGGTGGCAGTTTGACCTTTCAGTCTAAAATTCTATAATTCTATAATTCAATATTAATGGAGACAGTTATACCTAAAACGTCAGTAGTACTTTCAACACTTTTGCGGGCTGATTTTACTACGCAATGGCGTAACCGCCGCGCGGTGCTGCTAACGCTGATCGTTCCTGTGATAATAGTGATCTCATGGAAGGTTTTTATTGCCACACTTGGAGGACCATTCGTTCTTTCCAATAGTATTACCATTGGCATTTTTGCATCAGGCTTAATGGGTTATTCTAACACTGTTGCCCGCGACAGAGATAAAGGCATTTTTCAAAGATTAAGGGTAGCGCCTGTTCCCTCATGGGCAATAATGGCAAGCAGGCTGATGGTTCAGCTGGCAATGATCCTGTTAATCACAACTGCGGTTTTTATTGTAGGGTTGGATTATGATGGCATAACACTTACTCCTGCCGCATACGTTTTGACTTATTTCACCGCAATTATAGGCGGCTCCGTATCGCTCGCTCTTGGGCAAATGATAGTGGGCTGGATAAAAAATCCTGAAACGGTGAACTCCACTACGCGCCTGGTTTACCTGGCATTTATCATCATTGGCATGTTTGGCGAATTAAATCAATTTGGGGAAGCAGTTCACAATGCGGTTCAATGGTCGCCGTACGGCACCGTTAAAACAATACTTGCCGCAGGTATGGAACCTGATAAATGGAACAACAATGCCTCAATAGCGTTGCTGGCAACTATTTTATATACCATTGTATTTGCTACGCTGGGTATTAAGTGGTTTAAATGGAATACGAAATAAATTGGAATATGTGGATTGGAATATTAGCAAATATCCATTAAAAGGTATTCTTCCAGGTATGGAATAAATTCTTCGATATTAAAGGAGCCGCAGGCTTTGGCAATCCATCCTTTGCGGAAGGTAAACAATATCCGGCCGTTCTTAAGGCATTCAATGTTCAATTCCCAATCTGCAACGGTCCACAATAAATAAAGGCTTTCTGCTGCGGTAAGCTCAAGTCTACCGGTCCTTTCCAGGTTAACATCTTCAATATAGTGTAAAAGCTTTTCGGCATTTTGAAGCGTTACAATTGGGACAGGAAATTCCTGATCTGAATTATTTAAAGCTGCTTCAATTTCTGCGTGCATTTAAGGCAATAGTTAAGATTTGCCCTTTATACGAATTCCCTCGCTGTTGGTTTCAATAAAATGAAAAAAATCGGTTAAAAACCGCTATCATCCAGGGCAAAAATATTCTTCCTTTTTTGCCATTTCCCTTTTGTGAAATCCGGGAATTCCTGCGGCGCATTTCCACTGGATATTGATTTTTCAGATAACGGGGTTATTACGCTCATTGTTACCGAATCATAAACATCAATTGGCGTTTGCCTGCCCTGTTTTACTGCCCGTATAAAGCCGTTAAACACAAACCAGTCCATCCCGCCATGCCCTGCACCTTCGGCTTTATCCTCATATTTTTTCCAGAGCGGATGGTCGTACTTTTTAAACCAATTGTCTACACTATCCCATTGATCCTCTTTTTTTGATTGATGTTCAATATAGAGGCTTTTTGCGACATCCATCCAAAGTCCGTTTGTACCCTGTACCCTAAAGCCGAGCGAATAAGGCCTTGGTAAATGCGTATCGTGCGAAAGCAAAACAGTTTCACCATTGGCACAATTTATCATGGTAGTGGTTACGTCGCCGTTTTTATAATGGATCTTTGCATTTTTATTACCGGGTGCCAACTCCTCTACATAAGCGGCCAAACCTTTGGCTTTTGAACTAAAAGACACCAGGTTGGTAAAGCGGTTGCCCCGGTTAATGTCAGCATATTGCATTACCGGCCCAGCCCCATGGGTTGGATAAATGTCAGCATCGCGGTCTATGTTAAACTGGGTACGCCATTGGGCTTCACTTAAAGCACTCGGGCCAAACTCAACGCCATGACCGTAAAAATGTTTGCCGTCATTAAACAGTACGCCGCGCAGGTTATGCTGGTAGCCGCCTTCAAGGTGAATCAACTCGCCGAATAATCCCTGTCGTACCATATTCAAAACAGCCATCACATCGCGACGGTAACAAACGTTTTCGAGCGTCATGTAAGGCATACCCGTTTTTTCGGAAGTGTTTACCAAATCCCAGTGGTCTTGAACACTTAACCCGGCAATTACCTCGCAGCCCACATATTTACCCGCGTTCATGGCGTCAATTGCCTGTGGATGATGAAACTGCCAGGGAGTAGCAATGATCACCGCGTCAATATCTTTCCTGTCGAGCAATCGTTTATAAGCGTCAAGTCCGCCGGTATATTCTTGCGGCAATGGTTTCCCGGCTTTAGTGAATTGCTCCCGGCAATATTTTAATGAGCTTTCCTGTACATCGCAAATAGCAACAATATCCACGTCATCGCGCAGCAAACCTTCATTAACATGGTCGCGGCCACGCAGGCCAACCCCAATATAACCAAGTTTTACTTTATCTTTTGCCGATGCAAAAAGACTTCCGGCAGGTAAAATGGTAAGCCCCGCCGTAACGATCGAGCTTTGTTTAATAAATTCTCTTCTCTCCATGCTTGTTAATTTGAAAATTTGGCGATTTGAAAATTTGAAAATTGATAAAGAAAACGAAGATCCAACCACAATTGACCTTAGGAATTTTCAAATTCTCAAATTTTCAAATTGACTTTATTCAAATTAAGAGATAAAATTTTATACAATTCGACTGTTTTGTGAATTAAAATTTCAAAATTTTATACCTTTACGGCCACTAAGCAACAACATTGTTGTTAATAAAGGTAACATGAAAAAAATCAGCATTCTTCTCCTTGTAGTTGGAGTAATAGTAACAATTGGTTTAATTATTTATTTCAGGTCTGTAGTTAATCCTGTTGACTCTGATTCAATGACCATTGACCGCAGTGGCAACCAGGTTTCAGAATGGCCTTTATTTATTGGCATTATCTCTACTTTTGTGGGCATCTTATTTTATTATGTTAGCCATTCCGAAGAGGATCTTAATAAAGATTAAATAACATACCGGATTTTTTGTAGTACGTGAACTTCGCAGGGGTTGCAATATCTCTGCTGTCCAAAACATTTTTAACCTGCACTTGTTAATCTGGCATAGCTGTTTGGCTTGTAAAGATTGTTATGCCGTCGTCAGTTGTTGCTTCGATGAATTATGATGCTGCCCACCGCACGTTAAGAATATTTTACGTTTCGGGTAATGTATACGACTACAAAAATGTGCCGGAAGAAGTGTACGAACAAATGAAATCGGCAAACTCAAAGGGTATCTTTTTAAATCAAAATATTAAAAAGCGGTTTAAGTTTAAAAAAGTAAGTTAAATTCAATACTATACTTACTATTTCAATCTAAACAGGATTTAACGCCGGGTTTCTTATTCTTCCCAGAATTTTAAATATTTCATTGTTTATCAACTCCAGCGAGGGTCGCTTTTTGTGTTTGTTCTCTACTTCTGTAATAACTGTACAAATCTCGTCCAAAAGATTAGCATCCAACTGCGGGTTACTATCCAGTTGCTCACAATCATTTAAACCTAAAGACTTACTTAAAAAGTAATCAGAGGTATTTAAACGAATTCCATAAATAAGCTTGGCGCTTAATTCTTTAGTAATATGTTTAACAGAAAAAAAACAGGTCTGGTTATTAATACTTAAAGGAATCATCAGGTATTGATTAGTATAAATGTGGTATTGCAAAAATGAAGAAACTGTAAAGATTGTCAGGTATTTATCTCTTTCTTCAGATGAGTATCAATACAATAACAAAAAGCGGGCCATTGTTTTAAATTAAAGCAATAACAATATTAATCAAATAGGAAACCACGCGAAAATTGAGACGAGTTAGATAATTATTCACCAAAAAAGAAACCCCCTTGCACTCGCTGCTTGGGGGCTTCAACCTAAACCTTATCACAGTGGAAGTATAGAAACTTCCTTTATATGAAGCTGCAAATATACGCGATTATTGTTTAAATTAAAATTATTTGTGTCACAAAGACACGACTCGATTAATCAGAGCTGTATTTTAAAACTTCAGATTACTATAAATCCATAAAAAGGTAACTGGATTTACTAATGGCGATCATTCCGCAAGGGGTTTGTTTATTCTTTGAACATATAGCTCATCTACCAGGATCATGAAAATGGCAAGCACAGGTATAGCCATCGCTATCCCCAGCACGCCACCTAATACGCCCATAATTAACTGACCGATAATAGTTAAAGCAGGCGGAATATTAATCATCCTTTTTTGAATGATAGGTGCTATAATATTACCAACCAGAGTTTGAATGCCTATATAAATCAGCGCAACTATAATAGCCGTATTGGTACTAATGGTAAGCGCAAGCAAAACACCGGGTATCATTGCTGCAGCCGATCCAAAATTTGGTACAATTACCAGTATCCCCGTTAAAAGGCCAAGCACAAGTGCAAGCGGTATGCCCATTATAGTTAGCCCGATAGGGAGTAAAATAGTTATCAGCACCATAGAGATCATTATAACCTTAAGCCAGCCCTTTAATGCCAGGCTTATACGGTCCATTATGTTTCGGGCAGTTGGTTTATTGGCTGATGGAATCAGCAATATAATACCGTCCTTATATAACGAAGGGCTGGCAGTAAAGAAAATACCCAGGAATAATATAATGTACAGATCACCTAATACACCAAAACTGGTACTGAAAAACTGTTGCGCCGTAGCAAATAGTTTATCGGAGTTGTTGCCGGAGATAGATGTCAATATTTTTCGCCCTGTGGGGGTTTCTGCCAGCTTTGATTTTGCCGTATTGATGGTGTGGGGCAAAGTATCGTTTAGGGCCGCTATTTGATTTTGAATCTTGGCTCCCATAAACCAACATAACAGCCCTAAAATTATAAGTGAGCCAATAATGGAAATGAGTACGCTTACTTTTCGGCTGAATTTCGTTTTCCTTTCAATTACGTCTGCTAAACCATGAAAATATACCGCAATAAGACACCCTGACAACGCCATCAGCATTACGCTAAACGCAACGCGGGCTATTAAAATGATTACCGCTACCAGCGCAACAATAGCTACCGTATGCCATACTTTTTCTGTATAGCTTAATTCTTTTACTATTTTTTCAACCGGTTGCTTTTTGTCGGACATGATTGCATCCGCAATGTACGGATTAGTTAAACTTACAAATTTTAAGTTACAAGAAGAAGCGCTAACGGCTATTAACACGCTGAAGACCTATCCGTTAGTTGATTTAAGTGCAAAGCTTATTTTCTGACTTCGGCGTCATAATTTATTTCCCTCAGGCATCTGTCAATTGCGTGATCGAGGGTTGGTAAAATACTTCCACGTTCGCTGTTTAGCACGCTATAAAGTGGTCTTTTGGCTTTATAACCCAAACGCCGTAATGGCATTGACCTGATAAAGCTGGTTTTTAGCCCCAGCCGTTCGGCAACTGAATAAGCGAGGCTTGCAAATGACGTTTTTCCGTGGTTGCTCAGATGCCAAATCCCTTTTTCGTTGTCAAGCATCAAATCAAGACTGGTATGAACCAGGTCAGGAACATATATGGGCGACAACGTTACATCGTTTGCAACAGAAAAATGCCGTTCGGCCCGGAGGCCGTCGATAGCTAACTTGATGAAGTTATCTTTATCCCATGGGCCAAAAAAAGCTGAGGTGCGAATAACCAGCGCTTCAGGATTTTGCTGTAATACCTTGTGTTCGGCCAATGCCTTGCTATGACCATAAATATTTAATGGCGATATTTTATCCCGCTCAAGATATGGTTGTGATTTTAACCCGTCAAAAACAAGATCGGTAGAAAAGGTCATCAATTTAATGCCAAATTTTTCACAAACGGTTGCAAGGTTTTCGGGGCCATGCGTATTAATGGCAAAACAACTTCCTGATTCTGTCTCTGCATCGTCTACCCTTAAAAAACCGGCGGTATTTATGATGGCCCAGGGATCGATTCCTAAAATAACTTTTTCTATGTCAGAAGGATCGGTAATATCAAGCTCGTCGCTGCCAAACAACTTGTAAACAATCCCCCTCGACCCGCATATACGCGCAAACGCGTCTGCTAAAGCACTGGTCTTTCCTACAATAAGCAAGGGTTGAGTATTATTAAAACTATCTGCGGTTTCTGAAATTGCACTATCGCCAAATATTACACGACAGTCACGTTGCCACCATCCTTTATTATTTATTACGGGATGATTAAATTCCTGTTTGAAATTATAAGCTGCTATCATTTGGGCCAAAGCAGTCGGCCTTAATTTCCCCGGACACAAGTCAAAAACGCCGGGTTCATAATCACCGTTAGGCTGGGTAAGCAAACGATTCCACCCAAAAGAGCCTAATAACGCCCATGCGGTTATCGCACGAATATCGACGCCCTCGTATCTTAGCTGGTTTGCGGCAGTCCATAACAGGCTAAGCCAGCGCATTTGTTCTTCCCGTGTGCAATACAAATGTACTTCGGTCACTGCCATTGGCAGGTGATACCGTTCCCACGCCTCTTTCAATAACCGGTAAGGCCCATCCGGACAAATGTTTCCAACCCGCACAGCTTCCACATCGGCATATTGATGCCGGCCGTTTCCTCCGTGTGTATGAGGCGGATAAACCGAAATATTTTCGTCAAGGTAACGTTCACTTGTTAAATAATGGTTAAAGCCCATTATTGCCGGTTCACATTTATTATCCAGGAAAAACTGCAACTCATCTTCCGTAATCCCCGCCCCTACCACGTAACTCCATAAAGGATGCTCCTTATTTACTTTTGCGCAAAGCAAATCGTACGAAAGCCAGCGTCTTGTGTTTTCAAAGTCGGCCTGATAGTGTAATAACGGGGTGCTGTGTATTTTACCCAAGTCATCCGTCTGAACAAGTTTGGCGTCAGGATTTATTTTACGAATAGCTTGCATGGCTAAAACCGTCCCCATGCATTCGTTAATTAATATCCGGCAAAAGCTCCGGTCATCTTTTTGGTGTGGCGACCAGATCCCGTATAAGCCGCAAAACCGGGCGGTGGTTAACGGTTCATTAACCGGTGTGTAGTAATCAATCCATGGAAACTTTTCGGCAACCCTAGCCGCATATTCTCCAAGACCGTTTGCGAAAGTTTCATCCATCATGCTTACATAAGCCGGTCCACTGCCGTGATGCACTAAGCCTGCAATTATGTCAATACCGTTATTGTGCAGCTCATCCAACCTGTTTTCCGAATGGCTCCAATTTATAGTAGTATCTTTTTCCGGCTGATGCGTTTCCCATAATAATGGGTAACGCATCTTTTTGAATCCCAGCCGTGCAAATTCATTTATATCATTATCGCGGTTGTAATGTCCTGAATAGTCGAGTTGGTCAAAAAAATCATTTTCAACCCTGTTTACCGAACATTCAAGACCTCCCCAAACTTCAATATTATATGCTGATTTTGTTTTCATCAGAAATCGGGTTTGTTTCTGCCTGTATCTTTTTAAAAGTGTTTAATGCCTGTGCAACTACCTGGTCCATATTATAGTATTTATAAGTGGCCAGTCTTCCAACAAAATAGGCATTTGTTTGCTGGGTTAACTGCTGGTATTTTTTATAAAGTTCGGCGTTTTCGGGCCGTGGTATTGGGTAATAGGGATCACCTTCAGCTTTAGGAAATTCATATACCAGGCTGGTTTTTGTATGTTTTTGGCCGGTAAGGTATTTAAATTCAGTAATGCGTGTAAAAGCATAATCATTTGGATAATTGATGGTACCTGTTTGCTGGAACTGTTCCTGATCTAACGTTTCAAATTTAAATTGAAGGGAACGATAAGGCAGCTTGCCATAGCAATAGTCAAAATACTCATCAACGGGGCCGGTAAAGATCATTTTAGCATAAGGTATTTCGTTTATGACCTCATGATAATCGGTATTCAGCAAGATCTTAATATTAGGATGATCCAGCATTTTTTCGAACATTTTGGTAAAGCCATGCAGTGGCATTGCTTGATAGGTGTCCGTAAAATACCGGTCATCTTTATTAATGCGTGTTGGTACACGGGCGGTTACCGATGCATCAAGTTCGGAGGGATCAAGATCCCATTGCTTTTTGGTATATCCTTTAAAAAACTTTTCGTAAAGTTCACGACCTACAGCCTTCAGTACCACATCTTCTGATGTTTTAACCTGTGCAATATCTTCTGCCCGGGCTGCCAAAAAGCCTTCTACTTCGGCGCTGCTTAAATTTAAACCATATAAATTATTAATGGTATTGAGGTTGATTGGGATGGGAACCTGCTGACCGTCAACACAAGCCAGCACTTTATGCTGATAATTACGCCATTCCGTAAACTTAGAAAGATAGTGAAACACTTCCTTGCTGTTAGTATGAAAAATGTGAGGGCCGTATTTATGGATCAAAATACCCTCATTGTTGTAGCAATCATAAGCATTGCCGCCAATATGATTTCTTTTATCTACCAATAAAATTTTTTTGCCTTCAATACTGGCAAGTCGTTCAGCGAGCACGCTACCGGCAAAACCGGCGCCTACTATTAAATAATCAAACATATTTTATTGGGCTATAGAAGTGTATAATTTTCCTTTAACTGTGTCTTTCATAAGTTTAAGCATCTGATCGCTGGTTTTATCCCATGAATTAAGTGCTAAAAAGGCATCTACCTGGTTCAGCCATTTATCTTTGTTCTGGTTACGCAGTTCCTTTTCGGCAGCTTCTATAAAATCGGATGCATTACTACCTATATGTACCAGCTTATTTTTGCCATATGGGTTAACTACATCACGTATAGGAGTAGATATGACCGGCTTGGCAGCGGCCAGGTATTCGGGAGTTTTCGTAGGACTGATAAAACGGGTTGATTCATTTAACAAAAATGGGATCAATGCAATATCCCAGGTTGCAAGGAACTCTGGCAATTCCTGGTAAGTTTTTGAACCCAGGTAATAAATATTTTTATTTTCAGGTAATGTTGCCGGATCGATCTTTACCACGGGCCCTATCAATATTATCTCCCATTCGGGTTTTGCATCAGCAATGCCTTTTATAAGATCAATATCAAAACGTTCATCGATCACACCGTAAAAACCGAGTTTTATGTTACCGTTGGTATTTTTTACCAACCCGCGCGCTCTGGCAAAATGTTCCTTTTCAATACTGCTTGGAAAAGGGTATATATTGGCATGCTGGTTCTTTTTCGCTTCATATATTGAATACCCGCCGGTAAATACGATATCTGCCTTTTTTAGCAATTCCTTTTCCAGTGTTTTTAATTCTTCGGGAGCAAACTTGAACGCAGATAATTCATCCATACAATCAAAAACGGTGAGCTCGGGATTATACTTACGGCTAAATTCAAGTGCCATAGGAGTATAATACCAAAACGCATGGTCGGCAAGGTCTCTGTTTTCCATAAATTTATCGAACAAACCTTTTAGCGTTATTCTGCTTTCATCTGCAGTTAAACCTGATTTGATATGCGGAACCATAACCACAATGTTTTCGCCACGGTTTAAATAGGTATAATGATCCTTTCCGGCTGCATCACATACAGGCTCTTCGATAAAGAAAATTTTCAAGCTTTCGGACAACCGGGTTAACAGCTGCTGAGGCCGCTGGAAAACAAAATCCCATCGCAGGTGGGAAAAACAAATCATGTTTTTAGGAAAACTATTGAAACTCTTTTGCGGTTTTTTATCGGTATGGGTGATTAATAATTTCATATGTCCACTATTTGATTAATAATTAATCAAAACCAATACCGTTTTCTTTAAAATAGTTTAATTAAACTAATAATACAATTATTTTGTTAAAATAAACTACTAAGAAATTAATATTTCTTTTAAAAACAAACTCAATATGTACTAAAATATAGACAGAAGCGCAACTTCTGCCGATAAAAACAAAGACTGTCCTATAAATATTTCTGATTGCAGATTACAAAGTTATGAACAAAAACAAATTCCTGTTTGCCACTGGCATTGAAAACAGCTACCCGTTGATTACCCTCGCCGACGGAAAACGAAAAAGAGTAGATGAGATGGAAAAATGCGGCCATTACAAGTTATGGAAAACCGACTTTGAACTGGTTAAAGAAATGGGCATTGATACATTAAGATATGGCCCACCCTATTACAAGGTTCACACCGGTCCCGGGAGATATGAGTGGGATTTTTGCGATGAGACCTTTAATTATCTGAAAGAACAAAACATTACGCCAATAGTAGACCTTTGTCACTTTGGCGTGCCCTACTGGATAGGCGATTTCCAGAACAGCGATTGGCCCGTGTACTTTGCGGAATTTGCCAAAGCGTTTGCCAGCCGCTTTCCGCATATTCGGTTTTACACGCCCGTAAATGAAATTTTTATCACAGCAATGTTCTCCGCACAGTACGGATGGTGGAATGAATGTAAGAAGGATGATCGTTCTTTTGTAAATGCGCTTAAAATTTTATGCAAAGCAAATGTGCTTGCCATGCAGGCAATTTTAGAAGTGCAGCCGGATGCGGTCTTTATTCAAAGTGAGTCGTCAGAATATTTTCACCCGGAAACACCAGATTGTGATCCGCTGGCGTCTTTCCTTAATCAAAAACGTTTTCTTTCTCTCGACCTGAGCTATGGTTACCCGATCAGCGTAGTTATGTATGAATACCTGCTGGAAAACGGCATGACCAAGGAAGAATACCGTTGGTTTGAAAACAACCTTATAAAAGGAAGTTGTGTAATGGGTAACGATTATTACATAACCAATGAGCATATGGTACATGAGGATGGAAGCACATCCGCAGCCGGAGAAATTTTTGGCTATTATGTAATTACACAACAATATTACAGCCGATATAAACTGCCTGTTATGCATACCGAAACTAACATTGTTGAGCCAAATTCGGTAAGATGGCTTCAAACCCAATGGGCAAACGTCCGCAGGCTTAAAAGAGATGGGATACCCATTTATGGATTTACCTGGTATAGCCTTACCCACCAGGTAGACTGGGACTCGGCGCTGAGATTTGATAATGGCAACGTAAACGCCCTGGGACTATACGATCTGGACAGGAAAATACAACCTGTGGGAGAAGCATACAAAACCCTCATTAAACAATGGAAAACCGCCCTGGAAAATGAGAGTTATCTATTATACCTTAAGCCGCCGTACTATAAATAGGAAGCTTATTTATTTAAGCTTTTACTATCCTTATCCCGGTGGCTTAAATTAAAGATACTTACATGAGTTTTAGAGCATTCCATTATATAATGTAATACCTTATACGGTCGTGATACATTTGACGCAGTATCAGGAGCCATTTTCATTTCCAATTGATTATTTTGATAATTTCCGCGCATAATAAATATTAACTTATAATTAATACAAATAAAAACATAAAGGGTTTTAATTAAATTAACTCTAATTGCTATTAGGTAAAACATACGAGGAGGCTTTTTGATGCTGGCCCCATAATTGCATTTGCTTTAAAAATTAAACCAATAAGTAAATAAATTAATTACCCATTAATTTACCAGCAATGATAAAGCGAAGAACCTTTTTAATTTTGGTAGGCATCATTTCCTTAAGCCTTATTTATGGGCAATCAGGCACAAGCGATAATATTACTGATTTTATTAAAAAAGCTTACCTCGGCAACCTGATGCAAATTAAGTGCGGCAACCTTGCGATGAAAAATGCAAAAGACGGGGGAGTAAGATCCTTTGGCTCACAAATGATCGCAGATCATTCACAAATAAACGAACAACTACATTTATTGGTTCAAACTAAGAATTATAATATCCGGGCAAGAGACACCTCCGGCAAATCAATTGACAAGCTATTAAAAAAAGCTTCGCCTACTGGTTTTGATAATTTTTATATCAGCAAAATGGTAACCGAAGATAAAGAGTTAGTAGCGCTATATCAAAATGCATTAACTATAAATGATCCTGGTATACAAAATTTTGTGAAAAGTACGCTTCCTGTTTTAAAAGGTCATTTGTCATCTGCTATCGCTATGGCGAACCGGTTAAATATTCAGACTCATTAATTTTGCTGACGAAGATGCTACAAACAAAAAGGCGACCTTTACGGATCGCCTTTGAATTATCAACTATAAGTAAAACTTTAAATTGTTGAAGGATTTCTAATAAGTCCTATCAAGAATGAAATGATGGCTATTACCAGCAACGCATGAATTATACCGGTTGCTGAATAAGCAAATACCCCAATCGCCCATCCTATCAGAAGGATCACTGCGATAACATAAAGAATTGATCTCATGATTTTGTTTTTTTAGTTAAATGTATTAACCGTAACAACAAAACTATGCCAAAACTAATATTACGTGACCTAATGCGTGAATGAGATATATTTTGAATAGAAAAAACTACATAGTATGCTTTAAGCCATACAGCAACGATTAGTTGCAGGACATTAACTAAAAAAACATTAAATAAAACACCCTTGGGTTCGGATAAACGAAGAGTGGTATGTCATCCATCTTTCCCTAAAGCCCGGTTTAATATCTTTTTTCCGGACACACTACTCTTTACTTGTGAAACTAATTTATTTGTAAAGCCGTAAACAAATTAAACCGTCAAAATATGCCATTAACACGTTCTAAGGATCTTTTGGATCTGGAAAGAACCAAAGCTGAGTTGAAGAAACTCATGGACTACTCTTTAGATATTATTTGCACCATTGATAAAAAGGGGAAATTTTTAAATGTTAGCGCAGCTGCATTAAAAATATGGGGTTATTTACCTGACGAGCTTATTGGTAAACCATATATGAATTACGTTTATGCCGCTGATTACGATCTCACACGTAAAGCAGCAGTTGAAATAATGAGAGGCGCCGGCAAAACTAATTTTGAAAACCGTTATATTCATAAAAACAGTTCGGCAGTACCGATTATATGGTCTGCCAGCTGGGATAATGAAGAAAAAATCATGCGTTGCATCGCCAGGGATGCAACTGAAAGGGATCTTTCTTTAACTCAATTGAAAGAAAGCCAATCAAAACTGCGGACGGCCACCAAGATTGCAAAACTGGGATACTGGCAACTTCAATTGGATGGAAGCGGCATGTACTGGTCTGACGAAGTTTATGAAATATGGGGTCTTTCCAAAAATACATTCGAAGTTAATTTTAAATCTTTTTTAGATACTATTCATCCCGAAGACAAGGAAAAATTCAATCAGGAACAGATTGCTTTTTACACCGGGCAAAAGAAGTTTGAATTAGAATACCGGATTATTTTACCAGATAATTCTATAAAATGGGTATATGGACTGGGAAACGTTTTAAAAGACGAACTCAATAACAATGATATTTACCAGGGAACAGTTCAGGATATTACCCATCAAAAAAATTTATCGTTACAGCTTGAGGAAAGCAATGACCGGTTTAAGTATGCAACAAAAGCGACTTTTGATGCCATTTGGGATTGGAACCTGGTTACCAATGATTTATATTTCGGAGAAGGTTTTGAAGTGTTATTCGGCCACAAAATTAAAAGCAACGATTTAAACATTTCTATCTGGTATGATCATATACACCCGGACGACAAAGAAAGGGTTTTAAAAAGCATTTATACCATTGTAGATAATAACAGCACCAACAATTGGATACAGGAATACAAATATCTTAAAGCCGATGGTGACATTGCCTATGTTATTGACAGGGGCTTTGTGATAAGGAATGAAGATGGGAAAGGTTACCGCATGGTTGGCGCCATGCAAGATGTAACTAAACAGAAAGAGGAAGAGCTGAGCCTGAAACTACTTGAATCGGTGATTACTAATACTAAAGATTCAATAATGGTATCAGAAGCAGAGGCAACTGGTGAATCGGGATCCCAGATAGTGTATGTAAATGACGCGTTTACAAAAATGACCGGCTATAGTTCTGATGAAGTAATAGGTAATACGTCACGCATCCTGCAGGGGGATAAATCAGACCCGGTAGAATTGAAAAAGCTTAATGAAGCCCTGTGGAGCGGTCAATCGTATGAAGTTACTACTATCAATTATAAGAAAAGCGGAGAAGAATTCTGGATCAACTTCTCTGTTAGCCCAGTGGTTAACAAAGAGGGCAAAATCACTCATTTTGTGTCCATACAAAGGGATATTACCACCCGCAAGAAAGAGGAAGCACAATTAAAATTATTTGCCGCCGACCTTTATAAACGCAACCAGGAGCTCCAGCAATTTGGATATGTCGTATCTCATAACCTGCGTTCGCCTGTTGCAAATATAATGGGCATAACCAGCCTCTTGGAAATGGATAAAGATGATCCTGAAACGGTTGAAAAATGCGCCGGGGATCTTAAGACCTCCGTTTCCAGGCTGGATAGCGTAATAAGAGACTTAAGCAAAATCCTGTCTGCTACAGACGGTTCTGTTGCGTTAAATAAGGAAAGTATCAACCTCACCGATTTATTAATTGATATAAAGGCCGATTTAAAAGAAGCAATCATATACTCAGGTGCGCATATTGAACTTCCCGAAGCAACACACATACTGTTTACACACAAAGCTTACATATACAGTATATTTTACAACCTGGTTAGCAATGCCATAAAATACAGGTCTGAGCGACCGCCCGATATAAAAATTGCGATCAATACCAATACCCAATTCACCATTATTACGGTATCAGACAACGGAATTGGCATCGATCTGGATAAACATACTGACGATTTATTTAAGCCGTACAAACGATTTAACCTGCAGGTAGAAGGAAAAGGATTGGGCTTATTTTTGGTAAAAAGCCATGTTGAAACCTTAAACGGAAAAATAATGATTGAAAGCAAGGTAGGAAGAGGCACCATATTTACGATTATATTTTCTTTAAATGAGGATTCAATTGATAAGAGAGAAGAACAAGATTTAAATACACTCGACAGTAACCAGCTACTGGAGTAAACTGCAAACGTGGCCGGCAAACGGTGGCGGATAGCTAAAATTATCCAGGCTATCCAATACTATCCACTGATCATTCTGGCAAAATTCCGTTTCTACTTCTCAAAACCGCTTAGGTTACAGCTCAATTTGTAATCCCAATTACCGGTTTTGGCTGCTGCCTCATAGGTTGATCTCAAAAATCTCAGCAAAGTACCTTCCGGGTCTTCAGCTTGCTGAACGGCCTCGTAATTCAATAAAAATTCACCCATTTCGACACTGTAAAAGGCCTGTTCGGGCTCAACAAGCTGTGTACCATAAAGCGGCGGCGAAGGATAACAGTAAGAATAAAATGCGGGAAAAGGATAAGCGTCACTGCCCGGCCAAAAGCCTGCGCTGGATACTTCATGAGAGTAAGCCTCCTGCATTATCCGCTCCGGCATATTTGGTACTTTACCCTGATACAAGGGCGCCGTTCTGCCCGAAAAGCGCGTAACAGCTAAATCGAAGCCGCCCCAAAATAAATGCACCGGGCTGCATTTTCCAATAAACTCAGCCCTGAACCGGGTAAATACGGAATCGATCCTTACCAGGGTTTGCCAGTAAGTGTGAATTTGATGGGCATCATAAGTGTTATGCATGTCATCCTCCACAAAAGGAATCGCCATTTCGAGTTCGTTGGGCCTGGCATATATCTCTGTGGATATATTCATTTCATTAAGCAGGTTAAACAAGTCGCTGTAAAAACTTGCCACTGTCTTCGATTGCAGGGGCATGCGTTTTAAACCGCCGTCGCTTGCACACACCACTAATTGGTGATCTATAAAATCAAAGTCAATTTGAAAGCTGCCATCACCATAAGGGATTCTTCCAGTGGAAAGCCCCCTGGAGGATACATAAAGCGTTACATGCCAGCCATGATTGGTCCAGGGGGTATTAACCATCCGTATTTTCCCCACAATCTGTGTCCATAGCTGTACGGTTTGCAGCGTATCCATTAAATCACTGTAAATTAGCTCTGGCCAGCTGCCGGCCGGTTTATTTTTGTTCATGGCTATTATTTAAATACTTTTAATGTGGCTTACACAACGCTAAGTTTATCGCAATGTAACTTACTCCTAAAATTACATTAAGCTTTTGGCATAACAAAAATAAGAGTTTCAGCTCAATTGTTTAATTAACAACCGGCATGTGAAAGAAAAACTCTGACCCCACTTCGTGACTATCCACGCCAACCAGGCCGCCATGCCGCCTGATGATCTCGGCGGATATATAAAGTCCCAGTCCCAGCCCCGAAAATTGCTTGGATGATTCGTGAACACGAAAGAAGCGATCGAACACAAACTCCCGATGCTCAATAGGGATACCAATGCCAAAGTCCCTTACTGACACCCAAACTTCCTTGTTTTTTAAATAGGCACTAACAATTACCCTGTCTGCTTCGGGTGAATATTTAATGGCATTTGATAAAAAATTATTGATCACCTGTTCCAGCCGGTGCCTTTCGCCGTGAACTATTACCGGCACTGTATTCTTAAATAAAATGCGATGGGATTGAGCTGTCACCTGTACCTGTGCAACCACTTCATGGATCAGTTGTGTCAAATCCAGATCAACGAAATTATAAACCATCTGCCCCGCCTGTATTTTGGTTACGTCCAGCAGGTCATTGATTAAAGCGGTTAACTTACCAGCCTGTTTATTAGCTTTACGGACAAAATCACCCGCTGAATTCCTGCCTTCGGAAGGTACTATTTTGTTAAGGATCTGCAAATAAGCTTGCATCGAAGTGATCGGCGTTTTTAGTTCGTGACTGGCCACGTTCATAAACTCGTCCTTTTTCTTCATCAGCTCTTCAATATCCTTTTTATCTTTTTCCTGTTTGATCAGGGCGTTCTTCAAATGTATGCGCATCTGGTCAATTGTAGCGGCTAACTTCTCTGCTTTAACCGCTGACTTATCTGCTAAAGCAACCCGTGTCGCAGCAGTAAGGTAAGCTTGTTCCTGGTTAAACAGCGCCGCCAAAACAGGCATGGCTTGCTGCAGGGAAGCAACTTCATTTTCGGCAGGCATCCCGCCCAATAAAACTGCCACTGAGTTTTCCGGTCCGGAAATACCAATGGCAGAAAGCAGATTTTCATTTTTTGGAAAAGGCAACATTCCACAATGATAACTTTTGACAGCGGATTGACTTGTAAAATCGCGCCAGACCTTTCCGTCAGGTAAAGTTTGAGGAAACCCGGGTGCCGGCAGTAAAATACCTAATTCCGGATCATTAATAAAAATCACCAGGTAGGCGCAACCAAACCAGGCCGCCAGTTTATTGGCGGCCTCAAACCGGTTTTCCCGGTCACTCAACCCGGAGATTAATTGCAGAATCGTCATCCGGGTATCACACACACCACCGCTGTGCAATTTTGAAATCCGCTGAATTGCCCGGTCACCCTTGCTACCTGTCCGTAAGTATTACACCCGGCATAGTTTATACCATCCAGCGTTTCTGTAACCTTGTCCAGTTCAAAATTAAACTCCTTCCCCATCCGCAATCTTGTTGCCACGCAATCAAAAAACAAGGCCACATTCGGTTTATTGCTGCCTATTTGTTTAATCGCACTGACCGCGGCTTCCATCGCCGCTTGTTTGGAACAATTGTTATCGGTACCCATAAAGCTTACATAGGCACCGTTTGGAATATCACTCGCCATGGCGATAGCTCCGTCCGGCAATATTGCCAAAGGCATCCTCAATTTGTGATCCCCGGCTACTTCAATGCCCAATATGTTATGTAAAAAGAACGGAATAGGTTCTCCGGGGTTAAATTCCTGCCCGGTTGCATGTGCATGTTCTATAAATAATTCCACAGCAGGGCGTGCATTTAAGCTCACCAGCGTCATGCCGTTTGTTTCGGTCACCCGCATCTTTTCGCCCGTTGGCTTCCAGCCGTGGGCCGCACCAACGCCAATGGGCTTGTTGGACAGGATCTCCAGGATCACGGCTGCATCCGTAAAAGCTTCGGTATCATAAAAAACGTAGGTCTTTTGAAAGTTTGCATTATCACCAGCGCCGCCGCCAAAAAATTGATATTTCCCCATCGTTCTTTCGGTTAGCAGTTCAACGATCTCATCGGTATAGCCGGATAGCGCATCAGCAAACAACATGGCAGAATAATACTGGTATTGATA
>JAQNCM010000597.1 GCA_029237615.1 Mucilaginibacter sp. | reverse complement strand
CTGAGTTCCAACGTGTCCCGTCGAATTGAGCTTGCCTGTGGATTTTCTGCCGAGCTGCGGGGTCGGATGAGAACACGCGGCTCGGGATTCTCGCAGCATCTGGCTTGTGCGGAATCCCTGCGTGGGTTGCGAGCCGACCGCCCCAGGTCAGAGACGGAGCCATGCCTCTATGAAGGGCTTCGGCATCAAGGGCGCAGCGACCGTTGAGCAGTGGCCAGCGTTACTTCGATGTCGTCGCTCCAGGAGCAGACCTCCAGCCACGAGAGGTAGCCGCCCTGCGCGAAGACCAGAACCTCGCCGGGGCACTCTCCGTCTTCCGTGAAGATCTGGATCTCCGCCGCCACCACAGTGCCGGGCCCGGACGGCGCCAGCTCCACCGCTTGTGTGTCGAGATCGAAGTACGCGGTGCCGCACCCACACGTGCAGCGTTCTCGCACGCGGACGTGCGGTACCTGCTTGCGAAGTGCGACGTGGACCGGATCATCCTCGCTGAGAACGGCCTCCAGCACGAGGGCCACATCAGCTGGCAGTGTCTCCGTCACGTCGTCACCGTATCCCCTGCCCGGATGCCTCCAAGTGCGGCCCCAGCGGCTGGTAGTGCCGGGCCAGCCGAGGTTCGACGAGACGAACCGCCAGCGGTCAACCAGCGACGCAGTGAGAATCTGGTAGCTCGGATGAGACCGAGTGAGAATCCGTCAGCTGCACTGCGATAGGACAGTGATCGTGACACCTCTCACCCCGCGCCTGCCGACCTTGGTGACAACAAGCCCGCTTATGTGACAACTACCGTGCTTCGGCTCAGCGAGCCAGGTATACCAGCTTCACCGGGCGGTCCGCTCAGAAGCTGAAATCTATGAACTCAACGTCCGTGAAAACAACATCGAGCCTCTTCGCTCGTCTACCGAAATCCCGAAAGTAGGCGTATCCGAGCGCCTGTGCAACCAGCTCCTGCAACTCAGCATCGGTCGCGCCTGGCTCGCGGGCGGCGAGGATGCGGCCCGCGTGGTCCGCTGAGACGGTCTGGGAGACGAGCCGCGGGCGCGGGTCGTCGGTGGAGCCGGCGCGGCCCGGAAGCCGAAGTGGGCGCGGGTGGTGATCCGCAGGCCCCCGGTACTGGAAGCCTGTTCGCGGGCCCGGGCGCGGACCCCGGGCTGCCAGTCCCGCGCGGTCTCTTCGGCCAGGTTCGCCCGCAGCGCCTTCTGCGGCCGCTTGAGCGTCCCGGCGGCGTAGCGCTGCACCGTGCGGCGGGAGATGCCCAGACGGGCCGCCACAGCCGCCGTAGAGCCCTTCGCGCGGGCCAGCAGGAACCGGAACTGCGCGGCCGCGCCCTTCGGCACCGGCCGGGTGAACTCCGCCCGCTCCGCCGCCTCCAGGCCGTCATGGATCTGACCCCGGGCGGGTGCCGGCGGGTGCTGTTCGTCGTGTGTCGTCATGTCCGTACGGTGCGGCGACCTGCCTGTGGACAGAGTCCGGTGCCAGGCGGCGGACTGCCCGCTTGCTGGGACACTCCGGGCCGGCGGCGGCTACGGTGGGCCGCACGCCTCCCGGGCACCACGGCCCCGGCCTCCCCTGAGCTGGGGAGGCCGGGGCCGTTTTCGTGCCGCTCAAGGGCGGAAAGCCGCCCGCCCTCTCACCTTCCCAGCAGTCGCCTCCACCGGCCGGCGGGCTGGGTGAACGACGGGGCCGGCAGCTCGATGCCGTCCTGACGGGAGATCCAGTACGTACGGCGGCGCGGCGGCAGCAGGTCGTACTCCAGGCTGCGCAGGCCGGGCCCCTCCGTGATGTGGAACGGCACCGTGATCCAGACGCTGCCGCGCGTCGGGTGGGGCTGGATCGGGCAGCCGGTCAGGCTCAGCGTCCAGGTGTCGGTGATGCCGTTGTCCCGGTCGTCCTGGACGCTGATGGTCCCGGCTGCCCGGTGCGGCAGCGGCAGGCCCTGCTCACGGGCCTCGTAGTTCTCCGACAGCTCCTTGGCGGTGAAGTTGGCCTGCAGGAACACCCGCACCTCCCCCGCCGTGCTCCCTGCCTCCCGGGCGGGAACGACGATCGGCGACGGTGCCGGCAGCGCGCGGCTGTCCTCCGACGCCACGGCCAGGTCGCCCTCGAACCGGGCCTCGATCGCGCGGCCGCTGAGGTTCTCCAGCACGACGACCGCTTGGAAGACCGTGCGTTCCCTTTCCCGCTCGGGGAAGTGCCAGTCGTGATCACCGGGCCACTCATTGCACGGCATCCCGACGTGGGACCAGGCCAGCAGCGGCCAGTGCGGCGTTTCGAGCCGGACGGACACCTCCGGAGCGCGGTCGTCCAACCGGGCGCGGTCACCGGCCAGAAGAACGGCCTGGGAGACGTCGACCCCGGAACGGGTCAGGAACGACTGCCAGGCAACCGCGAGCAGCGCCACCAGCGAGATCACGGCGGTGACCGCCGTGGCGGCCGCGGACACTTCGGTCCAATGCACTTCACTCATGGGCAGGGATTCTGAGCTGCCGCGACCCCAACGCGCCAATCGTGTAAGGGGAGTTGCTGCTGGTGACAGCCACGGACCCCCGGATGCGGTGCGATGACGAACGGTGCCCCGCTCCCGGCAGCTCGAATGCCGGGAGCGGGGCAGCGTCGTACGGGCCGGTCGGCCTACTCGATCGCGTCCAGGATCAGCTCGCCCTGCGCGCACCTGGCCGCGACGGCCGCTCGGCAGTCCGCGATCCACAGACGCCGGAAGCCTCCAGCGGCAGCGCGCGCCAGCGGTTGGTGTGTAGCCCTCTGACCACGCGATTCGTCTTCCGCCGAAACCGCTCCGTACGCTTTGGCCCGGGCCTCGGCACACGTATGCGACAGCCCGTCACCTCTTCTACGTGGTCGGAGCAAAATGACGGGCCGGCAGGCGAACCTTCTCCTGGAGCTGCAGAACGAGGTCCGTGACGACTCCAAGCCGATCTCCACGGCGTTGCGGACCTGTCTGCTCCTTGCCGCGAAGACTGACTCCTCCGGATTGCGCGCTTGGGCCTCGAAAGAGTTGGAGGGCTACAGCAGCGGAGACCAGGTCCCGGCCTACCGCACAGTGGCTGCTGACATCCAGGCGGCGGTCCGGGACGTCTCCGGGTTTGCGCAGCACGACGTGTCCATCAGCATGTTCGACATTCCCGCCGAACTGCGGAGACCCCATATGAAGAACGAGCTGGTCCTCGGGGAGAGTGTCTTCCGCCTCGAGGAGATGCTCGCCGAGGCGGACGACAGGGGCCGCATCCGCACTGATCTCCCCCTGGGCCTGGAGACCGCGCAGCTCATGACCGCCTACAAGTCCGGGTCCCTCGCTGGGGGGCGGTACGAGCGCCTGTACTGGAATGTCTCGCAGTCCTCCGTTCGAACTGTCCTCGATCAGGTCCGCAACAAGCTGACCGCACTCGTGGGAGAACTCATGGCCAACCTTCCCGACGACCAGGAAGTGCCGAGCAAGGGGGCCACCGAGAACGCCTACCAGGTCGTCATCCAGGGCAACGCCGACGGTGCCGTGTTCAACAACGCCCAGGCCGCGCGTGGAGCCACGAACACGGCCACCACGAACGCCCCTGCGAGCCCCGAGGCGGAGTCCAAGCCCGCCAAGAAGGAGAAGCGGGCGGTGCGCATCTGGAAGTGGACCGTCGATCTGTCCGTAGTCGTCGCCGGCATCTGTGCACCTCCGGCGCTGGTTGTCGCCTGGTTCGCTTACAAACTGGCCACCCACTAAGTGGGCACCGGGAGCGCGCCCGTGCCGGGAACTGAAGGGCCATGGGCGCGGCCGCGCCCATGGGCAGCCCGGCATCAACCGATGCTGGGCTGCGCTTCTTCGCCTGGCGGGACCTCGCTGGGGCTGGCGGCGGCCGCTACTTGTTCGGCGAGACGATCGCCCAGGATCAACGCCGATGGAGGCGCGTCGTCCCGTATGAACGCGCGCACTGCGGCGAGGAACGCCAGCGGTTCCGCATCAACGAACGCCCCGAGGGCCTCGTAGTCCACCGAGTCCTGCCACTGGTGCAGGAAGTCCAGGTAGTCGTCCGGGTCGTCGGTGACCGACGATTCGGCGAGGGCGGACTCTTCGAGCAGCCGGGCCACGGTGCCGACCATGAAGCGGGCGGCGTCCTCGCCGACGTCCTCCGGTTGCAGCAGGGCGCCGGTGTCGGTGTAGTCGACGTACAAGCCGCGGAACTTCATCGCGTTGGTCTGGCGGGCGGCCTTGACCACGTCATCCAGCATCTGCTCCATGCTGGCCGGCATCTCCTCAGCGCCCACCGCGAGGACGAAGTGCGCGAAGCCCGCCTTGGCCTGGTGGTCGGTGAACGCCTTGTGGAAATCGGCGCGGGCCTGCTCTCGAAGGGCGGGCGGCATGGCGAGCAGGGAGATGCACAGCACCGCCTTGCCCACCTCCTCAGCGGCCAGGGCCGACCAGGAGAAGGCCCCGGGCCACAGCTCCTGGTCCAGGACAGCCTGCGCGGCCTGGTGCAGCTTGCGGGCGTTCACGAAGGACGCGGCCGCGAGTTCAAGGACCGTGCGTTCCAGAGCTTGCGGGTCAGTGGGGAGCTTCGGCATCCAGCAACTCTCGCAGGCCGGACGGCCCAGCCACACCGGAATTGTGGAGTGACCCGGGCCGCGTGGTGGTGGAGCTCCGCCGGCTGCACCGCGGGCTACCATGCCGAACGCCCCCGGCACTTCGGATGCCGGGAAGGGGACGCTGCCGTACGGCCCTGGTCGGCCTGCTCGGGCCGATCATCTGGAGCGCGCCCGCGCCGCGCACTGAGTGCTCGCGGGCGCGGCCACGCCCGCG
>JAQNCM010000516.1 GCA_029237615.1 Mucilaginibacter sp. | reverse complement strand
TCAACTAAATGCTTTTCCCACGCGTCAAACGTGATTGGTGGCTGCCAAGTCATTATTTTTAGAGCACAAGGTTGTCCTGCTGTCTTTTAACTTCGTCATCTGACGCCGCTCTCAGTTCGGCATCGATCGCCCCGAATATTCTCGTGAATTGCGATGCAACCTGGCAATCCATTTCCAAATAAAACGTTTAGTCCGAATCTCGCGCGCGTCTCGGAAGCCAGCTCAGTCACCTTCCTTGATTTTCTTCCGCAGAATTTAGTGTAAGACTAAGCCGGGGGGCTGTCGATGCGTCCATGTCGAACAGGGACGAAACGGGATACCGGGACCCCGATCGACCAACGAAACACGAATGTTCAAACGAAGCGTAAGACTACCTCCATTCCAGTTATCGGCAGACCTGCTGGAAACTTAAAGTAAGCTCAGCGCGTGAGGTTCGCCTCGACGGCCAAGAGGCCCATTTGTTCAGGTGGTAATCACTTTGCAAAATCGAGGCTTGGACGCCGCCGAACCGATAGAAGCTCGTAGCCGCAGTGGCTTATGAGCGCCCTGGTCAAGATGGTCGATCTAGACGATGACCGTGAGGCGGCAATTTACGGTTGCGCCCAAAAAATCACCCGGGCGTATAACAAACCGCACCCTTGCATTTTGACTTCTTCGTCCAATCACCCGGCGACTGTCGAGTAGTTGCCCCTCGGGTTTACAGTTATTCGATACCTTGCAACACTGGTGCAATTCATGGGCCTCGTTGACTTTTGCGTATGGCTGGACAACTAGCCGTGTGTCATCGAATCGAAAAACCTCTTCGATCAGCAACCCCTTTATAAAAATGATGACCGACGAGTCTCGCCGAAAGATCATGCAGGCAGTTCGTTCCACGGACACGGCCCCGGAATTGTTCGTGCGGCGTCTTTTGCACGCGCGCGGCTACCGGTTTCGGCTACATCGTAAAGACTTGCCTGGATCGCCGGACATTGTCTTCCCGGGCCGCCGAAAAGTGATCTTCGTGCATGGCTGCTTCTGGCACGGCCACACTTGCCGCCGAGGCGCAAGGATCCCAAAAACTAACGCGCTCTATTGGTCTCGTAAGGTCAGTAAAAACCAAATTCGCGATCAAATGGCCGTCACTGCGCTCGAAGCGATGGGATGGGAATGCTTAGTTTTGTGGGAATGCGAGCTGACCAAGACCAGATATGACGTGGTATTCATTGAGGTGGAAAATTTTCTAGAGGGACGCCCCTCTGACATTGCGCCACGCATAAGACGGATGACGCGTCGTCGAGCTCCTCGGCGAGGATTTAGATCCTAGACTCATGATTCGCTCTGTTCGTCAAATAATTTGGAGCCGATCGGCCGCTGAAATGGACCGCTCCCGCAGGGTTCGACCGCCAGCTTTTTAACTCTGACGCCACCCATTCCGGATGAAGTGACAGGCCACGTCCAATTCATTCAGCGACACCTTGGCCGGAACGGCAAGCGCATTGGGCATTAGCTGTTGACGACGTCCTTGAAGGCTTTCCCCGCAGTGAACTTCACCGTTTTGGCCGCCGCGATCTGCAGAGCCTCGCCGGTTTTTGGATTCCGACCGGTGCGAGCCGCACGTGCACCCGTGCCGAACGAGCCGAAACCAATCAATTGAACCGTATCACCGGCAACGACCGCGCGGGTGATGGCCTTAAATACTTCATCGATCGCGTCATTAGTAGACGCCTTGCTCGCGCCGGTTTTGGCCGCAACTGCGTCGATGAGTTCTTGTTTGTTCATTTTCATTCCCTTCACATTAGTCAAACTGACATAAACATCCGGCAAATGCCTGATCCCCACCTTACCGAACACTCGCTGCCGGCGCAAACCAACCTGTTGTTGACGAACGTGAGTTTGTCCTCTTTGAGGATATTTTCTTGCTCGTAGCTTGGTCATCTGGATCTGAACCGCCATGCCTTCGACTGCTGTCTCCATTGCGCGGAGCAAGCAAACAGCGCTTTACTTGTTTCGTCCGGATGGAGCGCGCACTTCCGAGCGCCGAGCGTAGTAACCGGCGACCTCCTCAAGAACCCTCTTCTTTTCTGCCTGCACGTAGATCGACGTAGTCTGCAGCGACGCATGACCCAACACCTTTTGCACGACGTCGACCGGCACGTCGTCGGCGACGGATTGAGTCCCAAAAGTGTGGCGCAACGCGTGTGCGTTCACCGAACCCAGGATCACGCGTTCATCCAGGCTCAGATCATCCATGGTCTCGACGATGATCGTCAACATGCGGGCAATCAAGCGGTTGATGCCGTCGGCCGAGTACCCCTGCTCCCCTTCGTTAATTCGCTGATGATGTTTTTCCCTCGACGCGGGCGTGCGCGGGATGGCGACCGGCGACAACAACGGAGCGGACGGGTTGAGCAAATCGGTCGGCGCCATGAAGTCTCGCCCCCGATCCGCCCAATGCGCTTTCAACGCCTCGAGCGTCGCGATGCTCACCGGCACCGTGCGCTCCTTCTGCCGCTTGCCGATCACGGTCAACTCCCACACCGGCCGCTCAAGCGTGCCGTAGATCGACACGCGCAGTTTGTCGCGCTGCGCATCTGCCGCTTCTTCACGACGCAGGCCCGAGTCGCCCATCAACAATAGGGCTGCGCGGACGATCCGCCATTGCACGACAAGCTTTGCATCACCGTCCTCGCCACACCGCCTATCGAGTTCGTTACGCAGACGCCGCCAGAGATCGGCCGGCAATGCACGATGGATCTGCATGGCCGTTTCGCGCTGAACGATTTTCGGATCGTTGACCGCTTTCCACGGATTGCCGGCGAGGTAGCGAACATCGACCAGCCAGGTAACGGCCGCACGCAGCGCGCGCACCGCGTACCGTTGCGACTCCGGCGACAGGTTTTCGGAAGCGAACGGTCGCCACCGCGGCGAGCTGCGGCTGAAGCGCTCGCCCACAAAGCGCGGATCCGGACTCTTCAGGAAATCCTTGTAGACCTCGCAGTCATCCACGACCAAGGAACTCAG
>JAQNCM010000441.1 GCA_029237615.1 Mucilaginibacter sp. | reverse complement strand
AAAAACCCCTATGACAAACTTCAGCTGGTTTATTGATGCGCCTATTGTGTTATTGTATTTAATAGGCACGGTCAGCGCCGGTCTGTATGTCAGAAGATATGTACATAAAGTTGATGATTTTTTAATTGCCGGCCGTAATGTCAATCTTTACCTGGGTATTGCCTCGTTGGCTGCCAGCGAGTTTGGTACAGCTACCTGTATGGCCAATGCCGAGTTGGGGTTTAAGTATGGCTTTGCCGGCATTACACCCGGCATAGCGCTGGCGCTGGCAATGTTTGTCGTCGGCCGCACCGGCTTTTGTATAAAACCGCTCCGGGATAAAATGGTGGTCACCCTGCCCGAATTTTTTGAGGCCAAATTTGGTAAAAGGGTGCGCTGGGCAAGTGCGGTAGTAATTGTTTTGGGCGGCCTTTTAAATATGGGCGTGTTTCTCAGGCAAGCGGGGGTATACCTTTCTATTGTATGCGGGTTTAACCCGGCTTATCTTGAATTGATCATGACGGTAATATTAGTTGGGATCGCCATATATACTATGTTGGGCGGTATGTTATCCATTTTAATTACTGATTTTATACAGTTTATCGTGCTCAGCATAGGGCTCATCTCGGTAGTTTTCCTGTTGATTTTTAAATTCGGGTGGACCCCAATGCTGGATGCCGCCAACCGCAATATCGGCCCCGGGGCATTCAACCCTTTTATTAACGGGCAATATGGAATTGATCGTATACTGCTGGATATTATGCTGGCTTTCGCCGCGGTATTGACCTGGCAAACCATGATCTCCCGGGTATTATCCGCTAAAGATTCTGCCGCCGGTAAAAAAATATACCAGGGAACAAGCCCTTTTTTCCTGGTAAGGTTTACCTTGCCTGCTATTTTGGGTGTAGCGGCACTCTACTATTTTGGTTCAGCAAGATACAATGATAACGCTATACTGGCTATGCCAAACCTGTTGGCAGGTATTGTGCCGGTTGGTTTAATGGGAGTTGTTGTAGCTTCTATGCTGGCCGCGGATATGTCAACCAATTCTTCCTATATGCTGGCATGGACATCGGTTATCTATAATGACGTAATGAAACCCATCCATAAAGGGCTATGGCCGCAAAAAAAAGGATTGCGCTGGAATCGTATTTTAATAGGATTGATCGGGGTATTTCTTTTATTGTACGGACTTTGGTATCCGTTAAAGGGCGATTTATGGGTATACCTACAGGTAACCGGGACTATTTACCTGGCCAGTATGAGCGTAATATTAATTGCTGCCTGTTATTGGGACAAGGCAAATAATTGGGGCGCCATAGCCGCCATTGCAACGGGCTTCATTATTCCGGTAAGCTTTTTGGTGATGCAGCAACTACAGCAAACGCAGGCTGCCATGCAAAAAATAGGCCCGTACAAATTTGGCGTGGCTACTTATATTTTTACAGGCATAGCCATGTTTGTTGGTTCGTCAATTAAAAACAGCAGGAAAAAATAAATTATTATGGGACATATATTTTGGACTATCCTATGCTTTGCTACCATTATATGGTATATCATAGTAACCGCAATTGTGGCTTACAAGGGCGGCATTGATATAAAAAACATGCTCTCAAAAATGGAGGATGATAAGAAGGATCGGCAGTAAATAAGTTATTTATATAGGAAAAAGCTTTGTGTTACCGGTTCTGCGCTTTGGTATAATGGCTCATTCATTCTTCCCCATTGGTAAGCGGTTAAAGTCACCTTAACCGGGTATTTGCTTTTTACCGGGATTTGGGTAAATTTCAGCACATGGCCGCTCACTACCGCCGGTCCGGAAACTACGTAATAGCCAACCGGCAAACCTGTATTGGTAGTAGCCGATAAATCTATTTGCTGAACACCGGCTCGCTGATCCGCTATTTTAGGGAAGGTAATAGTTTGAGGCGTGCCGGTGGTTAGTTTGGCTGGCAGCTTCATTTGCGCGGGCTGTACAGCATGCCTGTAAACGGCGTCGCCGGGATGTTCTTCCTGTATCCAAATATCGCCGCCCGATGCTGAACGGTTAAAAGCGATCCTGAACTGATCTGGCCCGGTTTGAATGGCTGGGCCCGTAATTAACCTGAATTGAATAGCACCATTCGCATGCCCGATCGGTTTACCCCCACCGATAAATTTCTGCGGAATTGCAGGTAAAAAACCGCCCTGTACATTAAAGGTCATCCCGTCCGCTTCAGGTAAGAACGACAGATTCACAAAGCCCTGTTTAGATATGGGCAATAGTGTGTCGTGTTGTACAAAAGTCAGCATTTGTTTTTGCCGAATAGCCCGGTCGCCCGCAAATGCCATAGCGGCAAGAGCTGTTTCTTTGTCAAAAAACCAGTAGGCTTTCTTGGGGTCGCCTTTATACTTTTTATAAGGAGCCGGTTTAAAATGATCCGGGTCTAATCCGCGTGCATCCGTAAGCCACCCGGACTCAGGCCGCATCAGGTTTAATTTAATAAAGCCCTTAAGCGGGATTTTTTTTGGAAGCCTGTAAACACAGGCTTTATCGATATAAAGCGCCATAAATTTTGAAAGACGGTCAGACCAGTCTAAATGGCCGCCCCCTGCATCAGTTACCACACCTGTTAAATTATTATTGTCAGCGGTACGCAATGCTAATGCGCTCTGCCTTATTACCGGCCAGATAAAATCACGGCTCCATGGTTGCCCGTCTTTATTGGGCGGCCATTCGTCAGTTTCCCCGATGAAATAACACAGCGGGATATTTTTAAAACCCGGC
>JAQNCM010000491.1 GCA_029237615.1 Mucilaginibacter sp. | reverse complement strand
ATCCCAGTCAATCATTCCCCGCTTTAACTCTGAAAATGAAGACCGCTCTCTGTCATAAACCATTTTTCCTTTCAAATCGGAACCATGTTCAAGATAATACAAACCAATGCGGTTACCGCCAAATAAGATGGATGAAGTATCCATACCTTTATGTTTTAAATAATCAATTATATGAATTGACATAAAATTATCAGGCAGAATGGTGCAATATTTCACAGGGACGTTCCATCCGGCCAAAGCCGTAGCAACATTCGCTTCAGCACCACCCATATATAAAATGAACGCCTGCTTTTCTTCCATAGTTTGTTCATGGGCAGGAGATATGCGTAACAGCAACTCCCCAAAACAAAGCACTTTATTTGTTATCATCAAATTATATAAGGTGTTGATGTGATGAAATAAGCATATAAATAAAAATATCGCTTCCTGGATCAATATTACAGAAAGTCAAATACATATAACAACAATAAATCACGACTTATTATTTTAATATACCCAAGTCCAGTAACCATAACCTAAACTCCTCAGGCCAAGCTGTTACTGCACCTGTATTTGTCTTTCGGATGCCAAATCCGTGAGGTGCTGCGGCATAAATATGTAATTCTGCCGGTATTGCTGCCTTTTTATATTTAAGGTATAAGGTAGCAATGCCTTCCGATATGGCGGGCGCATCTTTATAGCCGCCTGCTATAAAAACCGGTGGTGAATCTTTCGATACTTCCAATCTTTCATTATTTCCGGGATAAATCACGCCTTGAAAATCCGGGCGATCGCTTTGCTGGTCAACAGGATCTTTGACTTCAGGATTGACCTTTGTAAAGTGCATACCGGCTAAACCAGCCAGTTCGCCACCTGCCGAAAAACCAATAACCCCAACTTTTGAAGGGTCAATATTCCATTCTTTTGCCCTGCTCCTAACTAACCGTATAGCCCGCTGCATATCGGCCAGTTCGTCCCTATCTATGGTATAAGCTGAATTTTTCCCAAGTGCAAGGCGGTACTTTAATATAAACGCGGCTATTCCATGCTCCCTAAACCAGTGTGCCGGGCTGTATCCTTCATGGTCCATCCATAGTTCTTTATGCCCCCCGCCCGGCACTATAATAACAGCCACATGTGTGACTATGTTTGTGGTAGGGATATAAGGTATAATTGCAGGGCTATTAATATCAGAAACAATATGTTCTCCATCCACCATACGTACATTTTCCTTTAGATTTCTACCTGCAGAACCGGGCGCCCCGTTAGGCCACAATAATATTTCTTTCGGAATGGTATCCTGTCTTATAGGAGCATTTAACATAGATACTATTAACATGAATATGGTGATGAGTCTCATAATTGACTATTTATTGATAACTATATTTTACAGTGGACTAATGATTAATATAGTCATTTTAGATAAATGAATATAATATCTTGTTTTAAAAAATAATTCGGAAATTCAATTGTACCTACATTGCTGCGCCGGATTTCAACCTCACGGCCATTGGCGTCAGTATAACCATAGCCATGCGAATCATAAACTATAGGCATACTATTATAATTGCCCAGGTATAACTGACTATGTCCGGTACTGCAGATTTGCAATGTTGTGAAAGGGTCGTTAGCTAAAATATCGCGGTAATGTTTTTCCTTAGTTTCACTGGCATATAACCATTTTATTTTACTATTAAAAGCCGACATTAATTCACCATAACCCGGCAGCTTAAATCCAAAACAGGCAAATATATCTCTTAATTCGGTTGCATGATTGCGCCCCATCCAACCGCCTGTCCAGTCATAAATATTATCTAAAAGTTTCAATGATTGCACTGCAACATCTTTACGGGTATAAGGCAGATAACCAATGTGCACATCTGCCTTTGGTGCAAGCCATGCTTGCTGTATGGTCAATGTTCCATTTATTTGCCGTAATGGCACGCTTACTATCCGCGGGTTAGTACCGGCTAATGGTAAGCGGTCGCCCATCCTGAAATAACCTGAAGCATATTTACAGGAAGCATCCGTATAAAAAGGCACCTTGTCTGCCAGACAAATTATAAAATGGGCTGATTGAATAAATTGTTCTGTTTGTGTCTTTTCACCGATTGCTACCCTATTAGTACTGATCCAGCCGTAACCGTTTTCAGAAAGCACAAAAACATATTCGCCTGATTTTGATACATGCAGTATTTGCACCGGGCTTCCAATAGGTACAATATCCAGATTCCACAAATCCCATCGTGTTTTATTTTTATCTGTAAGTCCACTAAATTCTGGACTTGTTGATGGTATTTCCCGTAGTTGCACATCTGCTATTGTAATACCGGGTTTAATGTTTACCTGTTTGCCAATCTGAGCATAATTCATCTCAGCCTCCTGTTCATCCAACTCTTTGGCTGATAGTTCAATAGCCAACATATTGCCATACTTACCTTTTCTTAGGTATTTAACATCTTTATTTACCATTTCGCGGGTAATTGCCGCTACTGCTTCAGGTGTTTTAACATAAAGATCAGGATGCGACAGGAACAATCCTGGAGACACTTCCAACTTCAAAGCGATCAGTTTGTTTAAAGCAGTGTCAAGGCCGGCAGGGTTACTCACCCTTTTTTCAAAAGCACTGTTCATGGCCTGTATCTGAGGCAGAGATAACACTACCTGATCAGGATTTTGCATTTTACTAATCCAATAGGAAGCATCACGCATTTCGGGGAGGGTACCGGGCATTACATTAGGCGCCCTTAAATAAAACTTCTCTATCGGCCCTGCAGATACTACTTTTTGGCCAAACCCTTTTATACCGCTCGTTGATAAAATTATGATCATCCATATGACCATACCATATCTTATTCCTATCCTGCCTGTTTTTACGCGTATGTTCATGCCTTTATTTTAAAAGATTTAAAAAAAGTTTTTTAGCCACCACCGCACTTAATTCCTGACTATTAAGATTAGGAAGTATGTTTAACGTAGATAATACAACATTCCCTTTCCCCACCGGTATTCGTGTAAGTGATGTTAATATTTCTTTTGATCCCTGGTTGCCAAGCGCCACTATAAGCTCTGCCCCCCAGTTGTTTAAACGTATTCCCGAAACTTGTGCTGCTTCGCCCATATGCGGCCCTTTATAAAAACATTGGTATTCCCAGCTCATACCTTGTGCCTGGGGAAGGCCATTAAGTATTTCACTGCGCCCAACAAACAGCCTGCCTGATCCACCCCAATTAAGT
>JAQNCM010000342.1 GCA_029237615.1 Mucilaginibacter sp. | reverse complement strand
TAGTTAAACCATCTGCCGCATCAGGGCGAATACGCAGTACACTTAACTTGTTACCTCTCCCTACGCCGGCATTACCCGGATCAGGTGTATGTTGCTTTGTTGTGGGTTGTATGTTGCAGGTTGTAAGAATGTACTTACGACTTTCAACTCATAACTTTCAACTATACAACAACGGGTTTGATCTCAGCCTGTCTTTCAGTTTGGTAAAATACGCTGCAGCATATTTTGCGACCAAAGCAAGGCACCCCTTGAGAATTATGGAGCAAAGGTATGTTTTCATTTCGGAATTCGGATGTTCGATTTCGGATTTGTTAATGTAATTTGTAAATTTGATAAAAGGCAATATTTTATGACTGTTATTCAATTAAAAGAAAAGATTATAGCTAAGATCAGCGCTACGGATAATGAAGAGCTGTTGGAACACATTTCGGATTTAATTGACTTGGAATATAATGGGGTTCATCAAATGAGTCCCGGAGAAATTGAAGCCGTTAACGAGGGCCTGGAACAACTTAAGAGCGGCAAATGGATATCGAACGAAGAGTCAAATAAACGTGTAGATGAATGGCTAAAGAAATACGTTGGTCAGTAAGGGCTGATCAGGATAGGCTTGAAATCATACAATATTGGACTCACAGGAACAAATCAACCACCTATAGCATAAAACTTGCTAAATTATTTAAAGATAAGACCAGGCTTATTGCCAAAACACCGGAATTGGGTATAAGCACAAATTCCACTTCTGTGAGAATTAAAATAGTCGGTGACTATCTTATCTACTATAGCATTCAAGCTACCTATATAGAAATTATCACTATTTGGGATAGCCGCAGAAACCCTAAAAAATTCAAATTATAAAGTTTCCGCTCCATTCTGCATTCGCCTTTTTCCTTTCACCTCAAAAATGTACTTTTGCGAACTTTATAAATCAGTACCATGTTAAGAACACATACTTGCGGCGAATTAACTATCAGTAATTTAGGCGAAACAGTTACCTTATGCGGCTGGGTGCAAAAATCACGCGACCTGGGCGGCACTACCTTTATTGATGTGCGCGACCGTTATGGTTTAACCCAATTGGTTTTAAATTCTGATACGGATGCTGCTATTCGTGAAAAAAGCCGCGAATTAGGCCGTGAGTTCGTAATAAAGGTAACAGGCAAAGTGTTGGAGCGTTCGAGCAAAAACGCAAAGATGGCCACCGGCGAAATCGAGATAGCTGTAAGTGAATTAGAGATATTGAATTCCTCCAAAATTCCTCCGTTTATGATTGAGGATGATACCGATGGAGGTGAAGAATTACGTGCTAAATACCGTTACCTGGATCTGCGCCGTAATCCGATCCGTAACAACCTGATGCTGCGTCATAAAATGGCACAGGAAGTGCGTAAATATTTGGATGGCCGCGATTTTATAGAAGTAGAAACGCCGGTGCTGATCAAATCAACGCCCGAAGGGGCCCGCGATTTTGTGGTACCAAGCCGCATGAACCCCGGTGAATTTTATGCATTACCGCAATCGCCCCAAACATTTAAACAATTGCTGATGGTGAGCGGGTTCGACCGCTATTTCCAGATCGTAAAATGTTTCAGGGATGAGGATTTACGTGCTGACCGTCAGCCGGAGTTTACGCAGATAGACTGCGAGATGGCTTTTATTACCCAGGAAGATATTTTAAATATTTTTGAGGGGATGACCCGCCACCTGTTTAAAACGGTTAAGGGTATTGATCTGCATAATTTCCCCCGGATGCAATATGCCGATGCCATGCGTTTATATGGTTCTGATAAACCGGATATTCGTTTCGGGATGCAGTTTGTTGAATTGAATGATATTGTAAAAGGTAAAGGATTCAGCATTTTTGATAATGCCGAATTGGTTGTCGGCATTAATGCAAAAGGTTGCGCCGACTATACCCGCAAGCAAATAGATGAGCTGACGGAATGGTTAAAACGTCCGCAAATTGGCGTTACTGGTATGATCTATTGCCGTTATAATACCGATGGTACGTTGAAATCATCGGTTGATAAATTTTATACCGAGGATGACCTTACCAACTGGGCAGCCGCTTTTGAAGCTGAACGCGGTGACATTATGTTTGTACTGGCAGGACAGGCAGACAAAGTTCGCAAACAACTCAACGAGCTTCGCCTGGAAATGGGCACACGCTTAGGCCTGCGCGATAAAAATACATTTGCACCGTTATGGGTGCTTGATTTCCCTTTATTGGAGTGGGACGAGGAAACAGGCCGCTATCATGCCATGCACCATCCGTTCACCTCTCCAAAGCCCGAAGATATTGCTTTATTGGATACTACACCGGGTGATGTACGGGCTAATGCATATGATATGGTGATCAACGGCACCGAAATAGGCGGCGGCTCTATCCGTATCCATGACCGCGCCCTACAGTCGCTGATGTTTAAACATTTGGGATTCTCGCCCGAAGAAGCGCAAAAACAGTTTGGCTTTTTAATGGATGCCTTTGAATATGGCGCACCTCCGCATGGCGGTATTGCATTTGGGTTCGACAGGCTGTGCTCTATTTTTGCGGGACTGGATTCTATTCGCGATGTGATCGCCTTCCCTAAAAACAATTCGGGCCGCGATGTAATGATCGATACCCCTTCCACCATCGCCGATGCACAAATGAATGAGTTGAAGATCAGGACGACAGTATAGAAAGGAAATCCATAAAAAGAATATTCTTTAATAAGACACAAGGGCGGTTTATTTAAAACCGCCTTTTATTTTTATATTAGGTGAAAAAAATCCCTGGTATGAAAAAACTATACTTCCTGCTGCTATGCCTTTTCTGTGCTCCTGTATTTTCACAAAACATTAAATTGAAAGAAAAGGTCGGTAAAAAGGCCGATTCCCTGCAAAGCCAGATTGTAGCCTGGCGTCGCGATTTTCATGAACATCCAGAACTCGGTAACCATGAGGTCCGCACTTCGGCAATTATTGCCAAACACCTGCAATCGCTCGGTATCGAGGTAAAAACCGGCGTCGCAACAACCGGGGTAGTTGGCATTTTAAGGGGTGGAAAGCCTGGTCCGGTGGTAGCCCTACGTGCTGATATGGATGCCTTGCCTATTACCGAACGCACAGAAGTCCCTTTTGCATCGAAGGTAAAAACCATGTATAATGGACAGGAAGTTGGTGTAATGCACGCCTGCGGTCATGATTCACACATGTCAATCCTGATGGCGGTTGCTGAAATATTGTCATCTATGAAAAGCGAATTGCATGGAACTGTAAAATTTATTTTTCAGCCCGCAGAAGAAGGACTTCCTCCCGGTGAAAAAGGAGGTGCTGAACAAATGGTGAAAGAAGGTGTAATGGAAAACCCTAAAGTTGATGTAGTATTTGGATTGCATATTCAATCTTACCAGCCGACCGGCACTATTAGCTATCGCCCGGGGGGTGATATGGCGGCAGTTAACGATATGCAAATTATAGTAAAAGGGCGCGGCTCGCACGGGGCTTATCCCTGGTCGGCCGTTGACCCGATCGTTACTTCGGCGCAGATCATAAATAATTTACAAACTATTATTAGCCGCAACCTGCATATTACAGATAATCCGGCAGTTGTGACCATCGGCGCAATTAACGGGGGCAACCGATCCAACGTAATACCCGAATCAGTAACTATGTTAGGCACCATCCGTACATTTAGCCCGGAAGACGAAAAAATGATCATTGAGCATATAAAACTGATAGCCACCAAAACCGCCGAAGCAGACGGCGCCACGGCAGAGGTAAAAATCCCTTATAGTAATCATTACCCGGTAACCTACAATAATCCCGCTTTAGTGGCGCAAATGCTTCCTACCCTGCAAAAGACTGCCGGTGCGGATAATGTCATCCTGCGTCATGCGGAAACCGGTGCGGAAGACTTCAGCTTTTATGAAGAAAAAGTGCCCGGCATTTTTTTGCACCTGGGCGGCTTGCCTAAAGGTGCTGACCCGGTAAAAGCACCTGCGCACCATACCGCCAATTTTTATATTGACGAAAGTGGGTTTTCTTTAGGTGCCAAAGCATTGTGTAACTTAACCCTGGATTATATGAATGCCCATGGTAAATAAACCTGAATTACGCCAACATGTGATTAATTGACTGCCAATTATTACCTTGGCATTTATATTGTAATTCATTACTGAATGAAACAAAAATTTTATGATACTGCTGTGAAGCAGGAAAAAGCTGTTTTGGTTGGGGTAATAACCCAGGGAGAAACAGACGAGCAGGCGAAAGAATATTTGGAGGAACTTGAATTTTTAGTGGAAACTGCCGGCGCGGAAACGGTTAAAACATTTACTCAAAAATTGCAGCGGCCGGACAGGGCTACCTTTGTAGGCTCGGGCAGGCTGGAGGATATTAAAGCCTACGTTACGGAAGAAGAAATTGATATGGTGGTTTTTGACGACGAACTCACTCCGTCACAATTACGCAACATCGAAAATGAACTACAGGTAAAGATCCTTGACCGTAATAACCTGATACTGGATATTTTTGCAGGCCGCGCGCAAACCGCACAGGCTAAGTCACAGGTTGAGTTGGCCCAATTACAATATTTACTGCCACGCCTTACCCGTTTATGGACCCACCTTGAACGCCAGAAGGGTGGTATCGGTATGCGTGGTCCGGGTGAATCGCAAATAGAAACAGACAGGCGTTTGATATTGAACAAAATAGATCTGCTGAAAGACAAGCTAAAACAGATAGATAAGCAAAACGCCACACAGCGTAAAAACAGGAACCAGATGATTCGCGTTGCATTGGTGGGTTATACCAACGTGGGTAAATCAACTATTATGAATATGCTGTCCAAATCGGAAGTATTTGCCGAAAATAAACTGTTTGCTACACTCGATACTACTGTAAGGAAAGTCGTTATTGAAAATGTTCCCTTCCTTTTATCAGATACTGTTGGTTTTATCCGCAAGCTGCCCCACCATTTGGTTGAGTGCTTTAAATCAACTTTGGATGAGGTTCGTGAAGCTGATATACTGATGCACGTGGTGGATATATCTCATCCCCATTTTGAGGACCAGATAAGGACGGTTAACGAAACATTAAAAGATATTGGCGCTATAGATAAACGGGTGATCACTATTTTTAATAAGATAGATGCTTTCCTTCCTGAGCAACACCATATAAACGATCATGAATCGCTTACGCTTCATGACTTTAAAAATAGCTGGATGGCAAAAAATAACAGTCCGGCTCTGTTTATATCGGCCACCAAAAAAGAAAACCTGGATGAACTGAGGTCGCTCTTATATGAAGAGGTAAAAGCGATTCATGTGGAACGATACCCTTACGATCAATTGTTGTATTGACCAACGTAGAGACGCAATGCATTGCGTCTCCAAGCACAAAATTACGCAGAGACGCCCCGACATATCGGGTGTCTCTGCGTTAAACCTGTTAGGCGGTGTGTAATGCGTTACTTGTAAAGTAAAGAACTATTATAACCAACCCTGCTATAATACGGTAAACACCGAAAAGCTTAAAGCCTTTCTTTTCTAAGAATGTTATAAAACTTTTTATAGCTAATAATGCCACTATAAATGCAATAACGCTGCCAATAACCAGGTATTTGATATCATTATGCAATTGGTCGGGAGTTAAAACGTTGTGTTTATGAAAATCCCAAAGATCTTTTAAAGTAGCGCCAAACATAGTCGGTACGGCTAAAAAGAATGAAAATTCAGCAGCGGCTGTACGACTTAATTTTTGCGACATACCGCCAACTATTGATGCAGCCGAACGCGAAACCCCCGGCACCATAGCCAAACATTGAAAAAAACCGATCTTCAACGCAGTAATGTGGTTGATTTTCTTTTCTTCGGTGATTGTGGGTTTATTGAACCAATCATCCACAAAAAGAAGAATGACTCCTCCAGCCACAAAAGCGATAGCTACAACCAGCGGACTTTCAAGCAGCTTATCAATATGTTTTTTAAGTAACAAACCAAATATCACTGCGGGTATAACGCCAATAACCAGTTTTATATAAAAATCGATAGAACGGAAAAAACGCTTAAAGTAAAGGACTACTACTGCAAGTATGGCGCCTAACTGGATAACGATCTCAAAAAGTTTTACAAATTCATCTTTGCTGATGCCCATTAATGAGCTGGTGATAACCATGTGCCCGGTTGATGAAACCGGTAAAAATTCTGTTAGTCCTTCAATTATTGCAAGGATGATAACCTGGATGATGTTCATGTAGGATTGTATTGATTAAGTTGATTTGACCGGATTATGCTGATTGGGTTTTAGTGGTTGATTCTTCGCATTTGAACAAATATCAACCTCACTTTCAATCAACTAATCAACTATTTACTTCTGGCTTTTTAAAAATTGCAAAAAATCCTAAGGCAAAACCTGCCAGGATCACCAGCGGGGCGATAACAATTTTAGTAGTACTGTAAATATCCGTTCTACCTGCCATTAGTATAAACCCGAAAGCCACAACAGCTATGCTAATAATTAACAGGCGGTAATTACCTTTATCAAATATAAAATGTACCTGCCTTGTTTCTGCTGACTTTGCAGCTGGCCTTGCTGCACTTGTGGTTTTAACCGGTGAGGTTGGTTTTAATGGTTTTTGTGCCATGCTTATATTTTTGAATTATTGAGTTATCGAATTATTGATTTTTGCTTCCCGGTTCAACCTTTTGGCTTTTACCTTTAAGCTTTCACCTTTTCTATCTGTATAAATTATATATTTTTAAACGTAAGAATTTGTTCACTGCCAGGAATGTACTAAATCCTGAAATAAATATCCCTAAACCGATCAGCACAACGAATATTACCCCAAATTCGGTATAGTTGCGTAAGATGATCAGGTCCGGAATTTGCTTATAAGCCAGTGAAAGCGTGCCAACTAAAATTACTATGGCTATTAATCCGCCCAAAATGCCGTGCCATATTCCGTATAATATAAATGGCTTGCGGATAAACCCTTTGGTAGCGCCTACCAGCTGCATAGATTTTATCAGGAAACGTTGCGAGTAAATAGCCAGCCTTATGGTATTGTTGATCAATGCAACTGAAAGGAGCACAAATATTGCGGCAAATACCAATATCACAAGGCTGATGGTAGTAATGTTGGCATTCATCTGGTCAACCAGCGACTGCTGATATTTAACTTCTTTTACAAGCGGACTTTTCAGTAATTCGGTTTTAAACTTATCGATATCGGCATTATTGGCATATTCAGCTTTTAAATACACATCCAACGATTGGGATAGCGGGTTATAGCCAAGGAACTTTACAAAATCTTCGCCGAGATCCTTTTGCAGGTTGCGCGCGGCAAGCTCCTTGCTTACATACTGCGTTTGCTTAACCATGGGATTGGCTTCAATCAATTTTTGCAATTGCAAAACATCTGTTTCATGCGCAGCATCATCAACAAAAATATTTAATACAATGTTTTCCTTTACGTAACGCGAAAGGTTATTGGCTTCAACCAATATCAGGCCCAGTAGCCCTACCATTGATAACACCATGGCAATGCCAAAAACGGTTGATATATAAATCGTTTTGGTCTTTTTTGCCGATGCGCTTGCTTCAAACTCTTCCATGCTTTTTAGTCAATAGTCATTGGTTATTAGTCATTGATGAGTTTTCATATCAAATATTAATAACTCACGCCCTCACTTTTCACCACCTTATTTGGCGAAAATAAGAAACCTCAGGCTAAAGGTAAAAGATTATGTGCTATTATTATCGACATAAAGAATAATAACATTGGGTTTAACAAATTTTAACAGGTTTTAACAATTGTTCTATTTGAAGGAACGAAAGAGGGAGATTATTTTTTGATTTTCTTGTCATTTCGACCGCAGTGTGGCAATCGCATGCTTTATAGAGCGGATTTGTGGTTTTTTGATTGCTTTTCCTCCTTAAGAACTCACTGTTTCAAGTGTGCAGCAAAGGCTTCAAAATCATCAATGTTCATTAAAATTGAAGTATATCTTTTGCCTGATCCGTAAAGCTTATCAACCAGTACAGGCTCTCTAAATAGAATAAGCAAGTTGCCGTTTTTCTTAAGAACCCCACCCATAAAAAGGCCATCCTGAGCGGGATGATCGTAGACGATTTTTCTTATTGAATGTACATTTTCCGGCGTTGTAATTGTCCTCCACCGCAGCCCGGTGCGCAACACCAATTGATGTTTGTTAATTAATAGGTTGCGTTTAACAATTGCAGAAAGGTCGGCGACTATAATGACAGAGCCGTATATTGATAGGATAGTTACAATTACGGCAGCAAGGCTGCTCCACTTCATTAATAAAAGATGGACAGCTACCAGCTCGACCGTTATTGAAACAATAATTATACACCAGACAGGAATATAGCCGGCTTCCTTATATGTGCTAAAATCGACACTTTCTTTCAGGATAGCTTTTTCCTTCTTTAAAAACAATAAACCATACCTTAAAACTGCCAACTCAGCTGCCAGTACTTTTATGGCTAACGATTCACCCAAAATATCAGCCATTGCCGAGCGTAAGTTATAAATCGGGTCAGCCATTATTGATTGATGAACTTTATAGCTGCGATTTATTTTTTTAAACTTTGTGAACGCATAAATAATAAAACCCAGCTCGGCCAACGTTGTTAGTTTTCGCGCTTGCAATATGTAGTCCTTTTGATGTTGAGGAAGAATCAGGTAGGCAACAAAACAGCACAAACTTATAACCAATAGAACGCTTCTTGCTGATTTTCGTAAAGGGCGAATAATTATAAGATAATATAAAACGGGAAAGGTGATGGTAAAATCAGCCAGTAAGGCATTAGCAATTTTATTTCGGGCAGTTAAAGGAACAATATGCATTATAACCGTTCCGCCTATAAAAATTGCAAATGCAACAGCTGTGATAAAATAAATGTTCCTGTTTAGCTTAAGTGAAATTACCGGCATAAGTTAAATAATGTAAATATACTTAAAAAGCAGGCAGATAAACAGTTTAACACACTGTTCTATACTTTATCATTTCTCCTTCCGAATCTTGTGAAATTTTACAACTTAAAATGACAAATTGAAAAATGTAGTATCCTTTGTTTTATTTTATTCCCGAACGATACCTGCGCAGCAAAAAAAGTCAGCCTAAAAACAAAAAGCGACAGGCCTAAACCTACCGCTCTATAAATCCAAAATCGTAAATCGTAAATCGTAAATCTAAAATCTAAATTCCTACTGTCCCAATATCCATGCGAAGATCAGCGGCGCTACAATGGTAGCATCAGACTCTACAATGAATTTTGGCGTGTGAATATCCAGCTTGCCCCAGGTTATCTTTTCGTTCGGCACCGCGCCTGAATAACTGCCGTAAGAAGTAGTG
>JAQNCM010000586.1 GCA_029237615.1 Mucilaginibacter sp. | reverse complement strand
TGCTGCATCAGCTTTATATTTTAAAGGTGTATCTATTTTTAATGCATTAAATAATATTAGCCCCGTAACGGCTATTACAGGCAATAAAATAGTAAGCAAATTTTTCTTTTTCATCTTGGTATATTGTTTAGATTATCAAATTAAGTTAATATCAGCCAAATAAGAAAATCTATTTGGCACTATTTAAATAATGAGCGTCACAGTTTTGATACAGAAACCTGCAGTTACTTCATTATTAAATAACAGTTTGTGACAAAGGGATCAGTGTTTTGATCGCATTGGGTATAAAATGTTAAATGCGAAATCGATAATACAAATAAAAAGACCGCATAATTATACGGTCTTTTTATGTTAATAGCTGCTTTCTTTTGTTAAGAAGTCAATGGCCTCGCTGTTTAACTCCAGATTTACCGCTGCTGTAATTTCCTGCAATTGTTTAATGCTGGTGGCGCTGGCTATTGGCGCAGTAATGCCGGGGCGGGCAATTTCCCAGGCTAAAGCTACGCCGGCAGGTGTGGCTTTATATTGTGCTGCAACCTGGTCAAGCGCAGCTAATATTTTATAACCGCGATCATTCAGGTATTTTTTTACACCCTGTCCGCGGGCGCTTTTAGAAAGATCATTTTCCGAACGATATTTTCCGGTTAAAAATCCACTGGCTAACGAATAATAGTTAATCACGCCTATGTTGTTTTCCAGACACACCGGCTCCAGTTCCTTTTCAAAATGTTCACGGTCATACATATTATATTCGGGCTGTAAAGACTGGTAAGCGGCCAAATTATTATCCTTACTTACCTGTAAAGCCTCTTTTAAACGCTCGCCCCCATAATTTGATGCGCCTATTGTCCGCACTTTTCCTTGTTTGATCAGTTCTGTATAAGTTTCCAGTGTTTCCAGCAAAGGGATATCCTGGTCATCATTGTGCGATTGATAAAGATCAATATAGTCTGTTTGCAGTCGCGTTAATGATGCTTCAACAGCTTGTGTAATATTCGCTTTTGACAACCCCTTTTTTTCACCCATCGGGTTACCTACTTTGGTAGCAATGATCACTTTATCCCGTTTGCCACTTTTTTTAAGCCAGTTTCCAATAATAGTTTCTGATTCACCTCCTTTATTACCTGGTTTCCATCGTGAGTAAACATCGGCGGTATCAATAAATTCCAATCCCATGTCAACAAATGCATCCAACACCTGGAAGGAGGTTGCTTCATCAATAGTCCATCCAAATACATTTCCGCCAAAGGCAAAAGGACTTACCTTTATACCCGAATTTCCAATTTCCCTTTTTTTCATTTTTATTTAACTGTGTTTATTAATCTGTTGGGCCAACTCATCTGTCCATCCGGACAGATATGGTTCGGTGCCTGTAATTCTCTGCCAACGACCGTTTTCGTCTTTAGCGATCACCAAATGTAGGGAATCATCAATAGAATTAAATTGCCAGGTATCTTTTGATCCGAAAGAGCTGGTTTGTTTAACAATGCCAGTAATAGGGCTGTCTGAGCCGGTTAAAGTAGCGCTAAATGGTTGTTTCATAGGATAATTATAAATAATGATAACGTTGTTTACCCGGTTGTGTTTTGGTATTAATTAAGGGCTCATAGTAAATAATTTATTACATTTAGATGTCTAATTGTTAACCACGAGCTATTTATAAATAAATGTATGGGTGTTGAAATAGAAAGGAAATTCCTGGTAGATATAAAAAAATGGCAGCAGGTGGCCAAACCTCTGGCAACACATTTAAAGCAGGGATATATCATTAATGACAAATACAAAACAATCCGGGTAAGAATAGCGGGGAAGCAGGGTTATTTAACTATAAAAGGCAGTACGTCCGGCATATCGCGAAAGGAATATGAATACTCCATACCTATTAAGGATGCCATGGAATTGTTGGATGATTTTGCAGCATCGTGGGTGGAAAAAAACCGGTATTGTATAAATTTTGCCGGCAAGAAATGGGAAGTAGATGAATTTTTAGGGGATAATGAGGGCCTGGTTATGGCAGAAATAGAATTAAAGCATGAAGAAAGCGAATTTGAAGTACCCGCCTGGATTACAAAAGAGGTATCCGATGATCATCGTTTTTTTAACTCCAGCTTATCTGTAAACCCGTTTAGTAAATGGGGTAAATAAAAATAGCAAAGCCGGGTATTATAATACCCGGCTTTGTTATGTGTGAGTTTCAGCCCGGCGATAATTATTTACCAGCCGGAACCTTTTTTAGCTGCTCCGCTTTTTATGTGTTCTTCAGCAGTAGCTTTGCTCATAATAGCAGCCATTTTGTTTCCTGCAGAATCTTTGCCTGTAGCAATGTATCTTCCGGATTTAACATCAATAACCGGATCGATCATTGGTACATTTTTAGTTTTTGTTTTTACTGAATAAGCGGTAATACCGCCACTTGTAGGTGCTCCCATGATAAGTTTTTAATTGTTTAATTGTTTAACTCGTGTTAAGAGTGATTTGTTTTAACAAACATAGTTTTTTGTTAGTAACAAGCGAATAGTTACAGCTAAAAATTATCACGAAAAAATGCCCTTTTTGAGCTTATTTAAGCGGTTTTGTTAATATGTGGATAACTTATGGAGTTTTGCAGCTTAAAAAAAAGGCGTCTGAACTTAAAAAATGAACAGCTTAGCTATAAATATGGCCAGGATTTTTATGTTTTTGAACTATTAATAATATGTATTATTTTAACCCGCCAAATGGTAATAGTTTTTACCTTTAGTTCATAACCCTAACTTGTTTTTGATAATGAGAAAAAGAGAATCAAGCATAGCATACCTATTGCTGGGCCTGTATGCCTTAATGATAAACTGGTATTATAATCACTCTATTATTTTACTCATATTATGTTATATCTTCTGGCCGGTATATCTATTGTATGAATTGCTTACCGGTCACCTTTCGCACGGTATGTGGATGCATATACCATTATCCTATTTTAACTGATAAGGTGTATGCCTTGATTTTTTCGTTGCTTCAGGGATATAATTATATCTTTTCAACTACTACTGCTGTGCCGTAGGCTAACACTTCTGTAATGCCCTGCATAATTTCATTGGCATCATAGCGCATATTAATAATGGCATTGGCACCCAGTACCTGGGCGTGCTGTATAAGCAAACGGTAGGCTTCTTCCCTGGAGTTTTCACAAAGTTCCACATAAATAGAAAGCCTGCCACCAAACAATGATTGAAATCCGCCCGCTATATTACCTAATGCACTGCGGCTGCGTACCGTAATTCCGCGTATAACCCCTAAGTGTTTAACAATACGGTAACCTTCTAAAGCAGTGCTGGTTGTGATTAATGAAGTGTCCATAATCAAAATATTTAATTGTTTGTTTATCAAATATAATGGTTCTTATGCTGTAATTAAGCACGCCATACTACCCATATCACCAATTAATTGTGTATCTTTGCAGTTAACGGTATATAAACGCGCTATTTTCTTAGCCTTACTGCCAATCGGTTTTTGATCCGGATTTCTCATCGCTGCCATGCCGTTACCGTAGCATGAGTAAATATAGATCCATTTCAATATACATTCAATTCCGGGGCGGACTGCCAATGGCATTTATAGGGAGCATAGAAAATAGCTTTTTTCAACTAAATAAATAATTATGGCGAAGTCACAGGCTACCTTCATGAAGAAGCAACTCGAAAAAAACAGGCAGAAAAAGAAAGAGGATAAAGAGCAGCGTAAGCTGGAGCGTCAGCAAAATGCCGGAGGCAGCGATCTGGATAGCATGATGGCCTACGTAAATGAGTTCGGCGAGATCACTTCCACACCTCCCGAAAAGAAATAACTCCTGTTATTAAACCCTGATTTTGCCTGAACTATACTTGTATTTGACCGTATAGGATTAAACTTTACGTTCAAATACAAGTATTATAAGATGCTTTTAATGGCTTGACTCTAAGCTCTTTATATCAGTAATAAATTGATCGGGTGTTTCATTGGGAAATCCGTCCCACTGTTTTAATATTTTGCCATTTACGTCCACCAATAATGTATAAGGGAATTTGCCGTCAGCATTATATTTGTCAGCAAGGGTTTCATTAAGTTTTACCTGATCCTTACTTAACTGATTTTTCTTTTGGCGTGGAAAATCAGCACGAACCAGCACAAGGTTGTCTGAAGCAAAGTTTTCAAACTCCGATGATTCCAATATTTCTTTTCGTAAACGTATGCAAGGCCCGCACCAGTCAGACCCGGAAAAATTAATTAATATTAATTTATGTTTCTGAACCGCTTCATTTTTAGCCGCATTAAAATCTCCCAGCCAGGTAACCCCTGGTAAAAAGAGCATGAATAAATATATGATCAACAACTTCATATAACTAATTTGATTTAATATTTATAAAATAACATTGTTTTCTATTTAAAACCAAGGCTTACCGACACCACATCTGATATAAGATCAGTATTTTGTGTATAATGCCCGTATCTTATTTCCAGCTCATGCAGGTGCTGCCAGCCCAAAACGCCCTTAGGCGGCGCCATCCTGAAACCTACGCCAAAAAAATTGCTGTTAAATTTCGAAAATTCATAATTACTGGTATAAAATTGATCGGTTGGGCTATGAGCTTCATAAGGTGCAAAATATTTGGCAGCCGATTGATTATAATACCTGTAAAATGGCGAAACTGAAAAGAACGGTGAAATTTTAACCGGAACCTCCAGGCTAACTGTGTTTGATTTAATACCCCAGTTATCCATATAATAACGGTAATAAGAGCGTATAATTATATTATCGCCCAGGAAGTAGTTGAGCCGGAAGCCTAACGGCAGTTTAAATCGTGATGACGGCAGCTTTTCGATGGTATCCTTTCCGTTTGAAAAGTATACCCTATGAAAAGGCAAACTTAAATAACCGTTTTGTGCAACAACGTCTCCCAGAAGCATAACCTGCAAACGCGAGTTGATCATTTGTGAATAGGATAAGGAGCCGGTATACGTATTTCTCAGGCTTGTTGGGATACTGACTTTACCTCCACCGCTTGACGTACTTCCGCTTGCTGTGGTAACGATGACTGTAGAAGTAGTTGTTTTAGGGATAAATTCAGAAGGGTAAATTAACGTTACATTGTCAAAGTATGCCTGTATTTTAGCGCCAAACTCCCCGTTTTTATCCTTGGTTTTCTTTGAAAAATGCAGATCGGCACCTAATGAGCTATAATTATATTCCCCGGAATAGTAGGTACCTATTCCAAAGCTGGTTCCTTTTTTTTCATTTTCAACGGTCCAGTCTAAAGAAGGATATAATCTTGTACCGCCGGTTTTTGAAGCTCCGGTTGCTGAAACAAATGCCTGTGATGCTGAGGAATGGTAGTCAAAACCCAGTCCTACGGCCAATGTGTTTTTGTTCATAGCATTATTGAGCCATACCAGGTTAAGCGTTATTCCATTTGAAATATCGGTAACCTTTTCTGTGCCTATGCCACCGGTAACTGCCGAGTGATCGCCATTTTGTTTATAATAACTGGAAACCAGGTCAATCTCATCTATGCGCAAACTCCTTGGTCTATAGCTGTCTGTATCCGGTTCAGCCACATTTGGGGTAAAAATAGTTTCTTTTTTATGATAATTAGTGTCAGGCCTGGTTTGGGCATGAGCATGGATGCGGCATATAATGGAAAATCCTACTACTGATAAATATATTTTTCTCATGGTTGGTACTACTTGCTAATAGGTGGTTAATTAATTGCAGCCACAGCCACCGCCGGTTTTTCCGGCATTTGCGCCGGATGCCGCTTCGCGGTAAGATTGAAAATTCAATTCATTTTTTTCAACCTTGCGATTAGATAACACCATTTCAGCATCGTTAAGACGGCTTTTTTGATATTCCTTTAAATGAGTGCAGGATGTAACGCTCAACAAGAGCAGGAAGCAGGCCGAACCATATATTAATTGCTTTACCATCATAAGGGTGTTATTTAAGATTTATATTTTTAGAGGTATATAGTTTGTTGTTATCATCTATAATTACAGCTTCAATATCGTTTAGCTGGTTAATCAGGTCAAGCCCGGTTTTTATACCCATAATGGTTACCGGTGTAGCCATAGCATCAGCAATTTCTGCGTTGGTAGTAATAATGGTTACACTTTTAATACCGGTAACCGGCAGACCCGTGCGCGGATTAATAGTGTGTGAATATTTTTTGCCGTTTATGGTAATGAACTTCTCATAATTACCAGAAGTGGCTACTGCCAAGCCCGTAATATTCATATAAGAAAAAACATGACCCGATAAATTAGGATCTGCTATACCTATCGTCCATTGTTTACCGTCAGGCTGAAGCCCCCAGGCGGTTAAATCCCCGGAAGCATTTACAACACCGCTTGCTACGCCCTGCTCTTTCATTACCTGTTTGGCGCGCTCTGCTGCATATCCTTTTCCAATCCCCCCAAAACCAATACGCATTCCTTCCTCACTTAAAAAAACAGTACATTTTTTATCATCTAAAATAATGTTCCGGTAATTGATAAGACGCACCATCTTTTTTGCGGTATCCTTATCCGGTAAGGAGGTCATAGTGGTGTCGAAGTTCCATAAACGCTTGTCGATGGAGCCATAACTGATATCAAAAGCGCCCTGGGTAACCTCTGATATTCGTAAAGAACGATGGATAAGGTCGAAGGTTTCCCGGCTTACGGCTACCGGCATTATTCCGGCATTACGATTTACCGCGTTGGTTTCGCTGTCATCACTAAACGTGGTCAATAAACATTCTATGCGCTGTATTTCGCCCACGCCCGCATCTATTTTTTCATTGGCCCATTTTTCATCATCTGAAACAACGCTCAGTTCGAAACGGTTACCCATTAACTTACAGCTTCGTTTAAAAATGCGGCTTGCAGACATTGTTTTCTATCAGTTTCCAGTATCCAGACAATAACTTTATTATGCCATATAAATAGTTGGGACACAATACATCAATTACTCCGTTTGCCAGTTTGTAACAATATTAAGCATGAATTATGAAGGGAAGATGAAATTTGCAGCTATCAGGCATTAAAAAACATGTTTTAACATTTATTAACACAAGTTACAGGGAGTTAACACCTATTTTAATAAATTATTGTTTGCCGCCGCCATTAATCATATCAGATACAATGCCTCTGCTGTCTTTTCTTTCAGCCAAAAATACGCCTGCTATATGAATGATAATAAATGCGATAACAAGGTACATGGTAAATGAATGGATCTCGCGGAAAGCTTTGATTGATTTTAGCCAGGGTACATCATCTTCAAACACCAGGCAAAACCCGGTTGAAACCATAGTCAACAGCATCAGGTAAAAAACCGCGTAGAGCGTTTTTACCCAAAATTCATGGCGTGCAAGCTCGCGTTCCTTTTTTATAATAAAGTATTGATGATAAGCGGTTTTTATTTTCCGGATAAATTTTTGATCGGTTAACTGAAAAAATTCCAGTATCAGCCTGAATAATAGCAATCCGGCCAGGCCATATCCGCAATAAATATGAATATCCCATATCTTGTCGCTAA
>JAQNCM010000305.1 GCA_029237615.1 Mucilaginibacter sp. | reverse complement strand
TTAAGTTTTTGCTCTTTGTATATTATTGTAAATGATTTTTCTCTCACAAAAGGAATTTCCAACTTCATTAATTCGAATTCGAGCGCATCCTTATAAACCGCCTCCTTAAACCCATGACCTAATATCTTATGTACTTCAAAGCAAGCTCCAATTATTTTATATGAATCTTCTTTAAATAATATATCAGTCATCAAATTATTATTTCATCAATTATACGAATTCCATCACTTTTCGCAAGTTAGTTTTTTTATTCCCGCTAATTTGTCAATGTTAAATTCGTGTAATTCGACCCAATCCGTGAAATTTGTGCCCTTTCCATTCGTGTAATTCGCAATAATTCGTGAAATTCGCGCATGATTTCTAAGAGAGGCTTTACTACTACTATATTACATTCTGATCGCTTAACAAAACCTGAACACGGTGCGCTCCATCAACCCATACACACTTCGGTTACCTATGGTTACGAGGATGTGCAGGACCTGGTTGACATTTTCCAGAACAAGAAAAAAGGATACGCTTACTCCAGGCAGGGCAATCCTACTGTTTCTGCTTTGGAACACAAGGTGACCCAAATGGAAAACGGTATAGCAACCATAGCCTTTTCTACCGGAATGGCTGGCATTTCGGCAACCATACTGGCACTCATGAAACAGGGTGACCACATTGTAGCCAGCTCTTATTTATTTGGTAATACCCGGAGTGTATTCCAGTCGTTTATTGATATTGGGCTCGATATTACCTTCGTGGATGCTACCTCGATTGACAATGTGCGCAATGAGATAAAAGACAGCACTAAAATGGTTTTTGTTGAAACCATTGCCAATCCAGCCACACAAATAGTGGAATTGGATAAAATAGGTGACCTGTGCGAAGAAAAAGGACTGATATATATGGTTGATAATACCATGACGTCGCCCTATTTATTTAAACCCATAAAAGTAAAGGCAAGTTTGGTTGTCAACTCACTCACCAAATATATTGGCGGCCACGGCAATGCTTTAGGTGGCAGCGTTACGGATACTGGCTTATTTAACTGGGCTAATTTCCCTAATATTTTTGAAGGTTTTAAAAAACAAGTTAAGCCTGAAGTTTTGGGCATGACACAGATCAGGAAAAAAGGTTTGAGAGATGCCGGCGGAACGCTGAGTCCGGAAGCTGCACACTCCATTTCTATTGGATCCGAGACCCTTGCACTCCGCATGGAACGTGCGTGCACAAATGCCTTTGCGCTGGCAACTTTTTTTGAAAGTCATCCTATGATAAAAAAAGTGTATTATCCGGGTTTAAAATCACATCCCCAGCATGAACTGGCTGGTCGCCTGTTTTTAAAATACGGTGCCCTGATGAGTATTGAACTGGATAACAGCATTGATTGCTTTGCTTTTTTAAACAAGCTGAAACTGGTTATCAAGTCCAGCAACCTGGGCGATACACGTACACTGGCCATCCCGGTAGCTCACACTATATTTAACGAATTAGGTGCTGCGAAAAGAGTGGAAATGGGCATCTCCGATTCCATGATCAGGCTATCAATAGGTATTGAGGATTTGGATGATCTGGTGGAGGATTTTAAAGAAGCGTTGGGTTAGAGATAAGAAATTAGAAAAAAGAGTCAAGACATCAAGAGCCAGGAATCAAGACAGAAACAAAAGCCCATTCTTGATGTCTTGCTTCTTCACGCCCTCGTGTCATTCCCATTATAAATACTCAAATAACTTTCATAACGGGAGGGCTCTATTTCGCCTTCTTCTAAGGCGGCTAATACCGCACAGCCGGGTTCATTGATGTGGCGGCAATTATTAAATCGGCATTGGTTCATTAAAGCCCGCATTTCGGGAAAAAAGTGACTTAACTCTTGTTTCTCTATATCGATCACGCCTAATTCGCGGATGCCGGGGGTATCTATAATAAAACCACCCTGCGGCAGCTCAAACATTTCGGCAAAAGTGGTGGTATGCATACCCTTGTCGCTCCAGTCGGATACCTGGTGGGTACGCAGGTCGAGATCCGGTAGTAAGACGTTGATCAGGCTTGATTTACCCACGCCAGAATGTCCGGAAAACAGTGTTACCTTATCTTTTAATAAATCCTGTACCTGGCCAATATTTGTTCCTTCCAGCGCTGACACTTCAAAGCAGGGATAACCAATTTTTTCGTAAATGGCTTTGTACTCAGCCAGAATTTCCAGGCCCTCATCGCTGAACAGGTCAAGCTTATTAAAGATCAATTTTGAAGGGATATCATACGCCTCGGCGGTTACCAAAAAACGGTCAATAAATCCTAATGAGGTTCGCGGAGATGCGAGGGTAACCACTAATATCGCCTGGTCGAGGTTGGCAGCAATGATCTGCCCCTGTTTGGAAAGATTGATAGATTTGCGGATGATGTAATTTTTGCGCTGCTGCAAATTAGTGATCACCCCGGTTTCCTGCTCGGGTTCCATGTCAAAATCAACCACATCGCCCACAGCCAGGGGATTGGTGGTGGTAATACCTTTGGTACGAAACTTCCCTTTAATACGGCAATCTATCTTTTGCCCGTCTTTAGATTGTACCTGGTACCAGCTTCCGGTTGATTTTGTGATGAAGCCTTGCATCAAAGTGATAAAATAGCCATTATACTTTCATTTAGGCGTTGGATGGTTTGTTTATCCAGAACCCCTATCCTGCCTTTTAATCGTTGCATATCTATTGACCTGATTTGATCGCACAAAATATATGAATTTCTTAATAAACCATTAAAATTAGTTGGTTCAACCAGAAGCCTGATCAATGAAACACCTTCTCTTTGTTGTGATGAAATTGCACAAGCAACAAATGTACTGTAACCGGTCTTATTTAAACTGTCGGTTTGCAATATTACTATCGGACGTACTTTCCCGGGTTCGTTACCAATATCAGGGGCTAAATCGGCTACCCATATCTCATACTGGGCAGGATAACTTTCAATCATCTAATATTTTTCAAGATCATATAAAGATGCGATCTCAAATTCCTTCTTAAGTTTTTTGTCGGGATCATATTCTTTTAAAAGCGTAGCTTCTCTTTCTAATTGCTCTTCCAATGCTTTTTTCTTAAGCCATTTATTATATTGCCCAATGGCGGTTTTTATATAATTGGACCGGCTTGTCTTCTCGGCCTTAACTTGTTTGTCTGTTTCCTCAAACAATTTATCATCTAATTTTAACAGAATGCTTTTCATGTCATCAATCGTATATCAAATATATATACTTTATTATATACTTATAATTTTTTTTATAAAACTTGTTTATTAAAAAAATATCTACTTACTTTACAGACAT
>JAQNCM010000298.1 GCA_029237615.1 Mucilaginibacter sp. | reverse complement strand
CTGATACTATCAATTGCATTATAGTAAGTATCTTTACTTTTTAAATAAGCTCAATCCAATGACCTTAACTCCCTATCACGCCAAATATTTTTCTTACGATTTAACATTAAGAAGACCCGCTGATGATATCGGTAAATTCACTGCGTCATTACAGGATGCTCAGGTGGATTTAAATCCCCACCAAGTCGATGCTGCATTATTCGCCTTTAAATCTCCTCTTTCACAAGGTGCAATTTTAGCTGACGAGGTTGGATTAGGTAAAACAATTGAGGCCGGAATCATTCTTTCTCAAAAATGGGCCGAAAGAAAAAGAAAATTGTTAATTATCGCCCCATCTAACCTAAGAAAACAATGGAACCAGGAGTTAGCCGATAAATTTTTTCTTCCATCTACTATTCTGGAAGCAAAATCCTTTAACAATCTCATTAAGGCAGGTCAGATGAATCCTTTTAATCAAGATTCCAGTATTGTTATTTGCTCCTACCATTTCGCAAGAAATAAAGACAGCTATATTAAAAATACGAATTGGGATTTAGTAATTATTGATGAGGCACATCGTTTAAGGAATGTTTATAAAGCTTCAAATAAAATTGGTAATGCAATAAAACAAGCCTTAGAGAAAAGGAAAAAGGTTCTTTTATCTGCTACACCCCTACAAAATTCAATATTAGAGTTATATGGTCTTGTAAGTATTATTGATGACTATTTATTTGGCGATTTAAAAAGTTTTAAAAGTCAATACTCCCGCCAAATTGATGAAGAAAATTTTTCTACCTTAAGAGAAAGACTTAAACCTATTTGTCAACGCACACTAAGGCGGCAGGTACTTGAATACATTAATTATACCGAGCGCAGACCATTAGTTGAAGAATTTTATCCTACAGATGAAGAACAACAGTTGTATGATGGAGTATCTGAATATTTGCAAAGACCAACACTGTATGCATTACCAGTCGGCCAAAGGCAATTGATGACATTGATACTTCGGAAATTGTTAGCGTCTTCGACACATGCAATCTATGGGACGTTAGATAGCTTAATAAATCGTTTAGAGGGCATAATTACTGACAATGCCTTAGAGGAAAGCTTAAACGCTGATTTCGAAATTTTGGATGAAGTACAAGATGAATGGGTGGGTTTTAGTGAAGAAGATGATAGTTTAGAAGAACCATTAGTTTTAAAATCAGAATCGGAGATAGAAGAAATTAGAAATGAAATAGCTGACCTTAAAAGCTTTAGAGATCTTGCGGGCGAAATAAAAAAACATACCAAAGCAGAAAAACTTTTTACCGCACTCAACAAGGGCTTCGGAAAGCTTGATGAATTAGGTGCCCATAAAAAAGCTTTGATATTTACAGAATCAAGAAGAACCCAAGAGTTTTTATTCAATCTTCTTTCTGAACCTGATCAAGGGTATGATGGTAAAATTATAGTATTTAACGGGACAAATAACGATCCTTTATCAAATAGAATATATCGCGAATGGATTGCAAAGCATAAGGGTACAGATAGGGTAACGGGTTCTCCTACTGCTGATAAAAGAGCCGCACTCGTTGAGTATTTTAAAGACGAAGCAACAATTATGATTGCTACTGAAGCAGCGGCTGAAGGGATAAACCTACAATTCTGCTCCTTAGTAATTAATTACGATTTGCCTTGGAATCCACAACGTGTAGAACAAAGAATTGGTCGTTGTCACAGGTACGGACAATTACATGATGTTGTTGTTGTAAATTTCCTAAATGTGGCCAATGCAGCAGATCAAAGAGTTTATGAATTATTAAGGGATAAATTCCAGCTATTTAGTGGCGTTTTTGGAGCAAGCGATGAAGTGTTAGGTGCAATTGGCAGTGGTGTCGATTTTGAAAAAAGAATAGCCAAAATATATCAGGAATGCAGAGATCCAGAAACGATACAAAAAGCTTTTAAGGAACTGCAAGCCGAATTAGAGCCTGATATTGTTAATAGACTAACCGACACTAAAAAGAAACTTTTAGAAAATGTAGATGAAGAGGTTAGAGAAAAACTTAAAATGCATTTTGAGCAAAGCAAGGGCTATTTAAATAGATTTGAGCAAAAACTATGGGCTGTTACAAAATATTTTTTAAACGATTTTGCAGCCTTTGGTGATAATGATTATTCATTCAGTTTAAATGAAAATCCTTTTCCAAAAGAGAACATTCATCCAGGACCATATATGATTTTACGATCAACGGCCGGTCAAAAAAAATCTGAAATATTTGTGCCGGATGATACCAACATCTATCGGGTCGGTCATCCGTTAGCGCAGAAAATCCTTGATACCTGCAAAAAAGTAAATACAGCCATTAAAAAATTAATTTTTGACTACACGGGCACGCAAACCACCATTTCATTACTGGAAGATTTTGTTGGTAAAAGTGGATGGATGCAAGTCTCAAAAATAACCATATCTTCATTTGAAGAAGAGGATTTTATAATCATCTCTAATTATTCTGACAGTGGCGAATTAATTGATACCGAGCTATCGCAAAGATTCTTTTCATTAAATGCGAGTGTATTAGATGGAATTTGCTTATCGCCGGATGAAAAGCATAAGTTGGATGAAATTAATTTTAATGAGCAACAAAGCATAATTGAAAAGAGTGCAGTTCGTAATCGTGACTTTTTCGATATAGAAATTGATAAGCTTGATCAATGGGCGGACGACATGAAAATTAGCCTGCAAAAAGAAATTGAAGACTTAGACGCGGAGATTAAGTTAAAAAAAGCTGAAGCCAAAAAGATGCTCAATTTGGAAACAAAAGTAAAAGCACAAAGAGTAATCAAAGATCTGGAAAAGAAACGTAGCGATAAACGTCGATCTTTATATGAAGCTCAGGATGAAGTCGATGAAAAAAAGGAAATACTACTCAGCGATGTCGAAAAACGTTTAAAACAAAAAATTGAAAGTTTAGAACTGTTTACAGTTAAGTGGGAAATGATATAATATGTCGAAAAACAAACACCAGAAATTAGAACTAAATTGGATTGGCAAAGGAGACGATGTAAAACTTGAGCCACGAATTTTAATTGAAGAGCCCAGCTATTCTTATGGAAGTCACGAAAATGACAATATGCTTATTTATGGAGATAATTTATTAGCATTAAAGTCATTAGAACAAGATTTTTCAGGTAAAATAAAATGTATATGTATTGACCCACCTTATAATACCGGAAGCGCTTTTGAACATTATGATGATGGAGTAGAGCATTCATTATGGCTGCAATTAATGCATGACCGATTAAAAATTTTACATAAATTATTGTCAAATGACGGTACTATATGGATTGCAATTGACGACAATGAAGTGCACTATTTAAAAGTGATGTGTGATGAAATATTTGGAAGAGCAAATTTTGTTACTGGCGTAGCTTGGAGATCAGCTGATTCTTCAAATAACGATTCAAAGAAATTTTCAATTGATCACAATACGATCTTGGTATATTCCAAAAATCCTGATTGGCTTTCCTATCAATTAGATAGGACTGAAGACGCTAATGCACATTACAAGAATCCAGATAATGATCCCCTGGGGCCGTGGTTTCCAGGAAATCTATCTTCGCCTAATCCGCGTCCTAATTTGCGATATAATGTAGTAACGCCGAGTGGTAATGAGATAATTTCGCCTACTAATGGCTGGAGATGGAGCAAAGAAAGAATGGCCGAAATGATCGAAAGAAAAGAAATTATCTTTACAAATAATGAAACTAAAGTACTAAAAAAGACATACTTATACAATCAAAAGGGATTAGCCCCTTCAAGTATTTGGTTCGATATAGATGATACGGGTCATAATCGGCAGGCGAAATACGAGTTAATGAAAATTTTTCCTAATGTTAACACTTCTGATTTATTTAAAACCCCTAAGCCGGAAAAATTAATAGTTAAAATATTAAAAATAGCGACTAAGGAGGATGATTATGTGCTAGATAGTTTTCTAGGTAGTGGAACTACGGCCGCAGTGGCTCATAAAATGAAACGAAAGTGGATTGGAGTAGAGTTGGGAGAACAGGCTAAAACATATTGTTACCCCAGGTTAAAAAAAGTAGTTGATGGCGAGCAGGGTGGAGTTAGTAAGGCTGTAAATTGGCAAGGGGGGGGTGGGTTTAAATTTTACACACTTGCCTCTTCATTGCTTAACCAAGACAAATATGGCAATTGGATAATTAGTAAAAATTACAATGGGGCAATGCTTGCTGCAGCTATGACAAAACAAGAAGGTTTTCAATACAGACCTGATGAAAGCACTTATTGGAAACAAGGTCAGTCTTCCGAACAGGATTTCATTTTCACCACTACTCAATTTATTACGCTAGAAGGCTTAGAGCATATATATAATGAAATGAAAGACGGGGATAGTTTATTAATCTGTTGCAAGGCGTATCAACAAGAGTGTAAGAATATGTATCCTAATATTACAATCAAAAAAATCCCCCAAATGCTATTAGGTCGCTGTGAATTTGGGAAAGATGATTATAGCCTGAATATTGTTAACATACCTATTGATTCAAGAGCTGAAAGCGATGAAGATGAACTTTCTGTGCAAGAAATATTAGATAACAAAAACGCAAAAAACACCAAAGACCAACAAAGTCTATTTTGAACTTCCTTTAATGAATATTATAGCTAATAACATCAAACAACGATTATCATTGAGGGAGCCCTTGCAGGATGCATTGGACATAGTGGCAAAACTCTCAGACGAACTAACTTTATTAAAAGAAGTTGATTTAGTAAAAGAGTTAGCTAAGGTTAAATCTTTTTATCCTGCCTGTATTGATTTCGAACGAAATTTTCCATCATTAGCTTTTTCAATCGCTACAGGGGTAGGTAAAACTAGATTGATGGGTGCTTGTATAGCATATTTATATTTACAGAAAGGGATTAGGAACTTTTTCGTTTTGGCTCCCAACTTAACAATTTACGATAAGTTGATTGAAGATTTTGGAAACCCAGCATATCATAAATATGTATTTAACGGTATTTCTGAATTTGTACATAATCGACCAATTATTATAACCGGTGATAACTATGCCCAACAAGGTGCATTATTTGGAGATGCAGAGATCAGAATCAATATCTTTAACATATCCAAATTTAGTTCTGACAATAAAGGTTCTAAAAAAGATGGTATTAGCCTTGCTCCTCGAATAAAAAGGCTATCTGAATATCTGGGACAATCTTACTGGCAATACCTTTCAGGGCTTGATGACTTAGTTATATTGATGGATGAAGCGCATCGCTATCATGCCGATGCTTCAAAAAATGCGATCAATGAATTAAAACCGATATTGGGGATAGAACTAACAGCAACACCGATTGATGAAAAAGGGAACTATTTTAAGAATGTTGTTTTTGAGTATTCGTTGGCTCAGGCACTTACCGATGGAAAGTATGTAAAAAATCCTGCTATAGCTAAACGTAAAGATTTTAATTCCAAAGGTATAGATGAGCATCAACTCGAAATTATCAAACTGGAAGATGCTGTTAGTATACACCAAGACACAAAAAAAGAGCTTGAGGTTTACTCTCTTAATGAAGGCGTTAAATTAGTTAAGCCCTTTATTTTGGTGGTTTGCAAGGACACCACACATGCTAAAGAAATATTTGACCTAGTCACTTCTGATCAATTTTACGATGGTAATTTTGAGGGGAAAGTTTTACAAATCGACTCAACAACTAAACGAGGCGAAGATATCGAAAAGCAATTTATTGGCCTAGAAAGTGAGAATAATATCATCGAGATTGTTATTCACGTCAATATGTTAAAAGAAGGCTGGGATGTTACCAATCTTTATACCATTGTGCCACTACGGGCTGCTAACGCTGCTGTGTTGGTTGAACAAACTATTGGCAGAGGATTGCGATTGCCATATAATGGAAAGAGAACTGGTGTTGACAAAGTAGATAAACTTACCATAGTAGCACATGAAAATTTCGATAGTGTTATTGAAGCCGCTAAAGACCCAAATTCAATTCTTAATAAACTAAGCTTTATTGAAATACCTGTGGAGGACTTGAATACCAAAACAGAAATTATTACATCAATCTCTACATTAAATGTAAAATTTGAAGTAGAGCAAACTGAGATAAACAAAATCGCTGACAGGGTACTTAAGCAGACAGCGCAAATTAATCTGGATGCTAAAAGGGCTATTATTGATGCTTTACCCGACTTTAATGCTATACCGGGTGTGAGGACGGTTGACGACCTGAAGGGCGTTGACGTCAAACGCAAAGTTATTAAACTCATTTCCGATAATCTTTCAAAAGGTCAAGGTAATCTGTTTGCATCGCAAATATTGGCAGAAGCAGAAGTTGTTTACGAAACAATGGTGACTGAGTTTAAAAACAACATTATCGAAATCCCTCGTATGGATTTGGTGCAGGGTGATATTGAAGCCTATTTTGAAGACTTTGACCTCGATATTATAGGTTTATCATATCAAGCCTTAGACCAAGAAATCATTAGAATGGGTTTAAGAGATAATTTGGTCGAAACCTTATCCGCCCGCTCTAGTGGTTATTATGGCAACCCTGTCAAACTTATTATAGCAGAAGTTATAAATTATCCAGAAATTGACTATGATGAAAATGCAGACCTGTTATATAAATTAGCAGGCCAAGCGTGTATAGCACTAAGAGATAATCTTCCTGACCCCGGTCAACTAAATCAAGTTGTTTTTCAATTTAAAGCCGCCATCGCCGATAAAATTTATCGGCAAATGAAAAGTAATTTTAAGCTGACAGAGCCTGAATATTTGGAACCAAAAGTTTTTCCTTTTGTGAAAATTGAGCAATGGAACTTCTCAGCACTTATAAACGCCGGTTATAAAGATTATAGAGAGGTCGTCCAGCCAACAAACACAATTCCCAAATTTGTTTTTAGAGGATTTGAAAAGGCTTGTCATTTTGAATATAAATTTGATTCAAAGACGGAGCAAGATTTGGCTTTTATTTTTGAAAACGATAAAACGGTAATAAGATGGTTGCGACCGTCCCCAAATCAATTTCGTATTTATTGGGATAATAATTCTAAGCGATACGAGCCTGATTTTGTTGTAGAAACAAATGACGCCATTTATATGATCGAAAGTAAAATGTCTTCTCAGTTGGATGCGGTGGACGTACAAGCAAAAAAGGTGGCCGCGGAAAGATATTGTAAATATGCATCGGAGTTTACAGCTCAACATCAGGGCAAAAAGTGGAAATATGTAATTATCCCGCATAACGTAATCAATAGGACTATGAGCCTACCATATCTAATTTCTCAATTTAATTAAGATGCTACCACTAGTACATTCAATTTCTGAGATTTCGCGGGTAATTGACACTAGTGGTAGTATGCCAGTAGTTGTGTTAGCTAATGATTTAGAAGATTATGCTTGCAAATATGACCATAAAAGCAAATTAGTAAACGAATTTATTGCTCATCAGTTTTTGCAAAAATGGGGATTACCTGTATTCTCCGCAGCGTTCGTTAACATTAAAAGGGAGCATATTCCCGATAATATCATACAAGGAAGAATCCGGTTGATTGATTTTGAAAAGCCGGCATTCGGTTTACGGTATAATAACGATGCAATAGATGCAACCAACATTTTGTTAGGTTTGAAAAATGACAATTACGAAATAGGAAAGTTTGCAAATCGGTTAGACCTTATAAAAATTGCTTTGTTTGATTTTTGGGTAGCAAATGATGACCGCAATCATAATAACTACAATATATTAATTGTCGACAATCAGTTTATTCCAATAGACCATTCCACAATATTTGATGGCGGAAGATTAGGAAGCCAACTGGCACAATTAACTGAAGATGATAGTCTCTTGACTTCTGATCTAGCACTTACATTTCTTAATCAAAAGAAAAAAGTAGAAGAAGAGGCTAATAAACTCATTCAAAATTTCCCTACCTTTGTAAATAACTGCAATGAAATTTTACCAACAATAATCGAAAGTCTTCCAGAAGAATGGTGTAATGACAAACCGTCATTATTAGAAAACATTAAATCGTCAATCATTGATAATGACGATTGGTTAAATGAAACTATTTCCTCATTTTCACAACTTATTCATAAATTTATTCGTTAATAATCAACATGAAAACGTTTTACTCAATATTATACTGTACAATTCGCCCAAATGTGGATGAGCGGGTAAGTATTGGACTTTTCATTGGAAATGAAAGAACCTGTAAATTTCAATTTTCTGCTGATAAGTTATCTGTAATAAAAGGATTGTTTTCCGAAAGCGCCTTTAGCATGTTGAAGATTAGTTTAAAATCATTGCAAAAATTGTCTTTGGAATGTGAAACGGATTTTTTGAATACTTACAGAGGTGCAGCAACTTTAAAGGAGCAGTATTTTAGTTACTTATCGAAATATGCAAACAATTTAATTACATATTCACCACCCAAAGGAATAGATATTGATTTAAATCAAAACGTATTTGATAAATTATTTGAAAAGTTTATTTATCAAATACCAATTTCGATTGAACCGCGATTGAAGACTATTGATAGAGCGAAAAAGCAATTGGTTACGTCACTTGCTGGTCGAGTTAATTTTGATGCTGATATTGATAGTTCTAAAATTCCAGGTCTAATCGTGCCTGCAAAGGTTTGGTTTATAGGAAAAAATGAAGTACAAGTTACTGGTGAAGCAAAGGACTTCAATGGTCAAAGGCCCCATATAATACAACAACAGATTAATGCTCATTTATTTTTAGTAGACCGGATTATGGATACCCCTACTGGAAAGAATGGTCATTTCTTTTTGATAGGTGATGAACCTTCAAAAGACTTAGTTGAAAATCACAAACTTTGGCAAGCTGTTAGAGAATCTTCGACTTTAGATTTAGTCCCAACTAATGAAATTGAAAAAGTCGAGAACTACATGAAAGAACATGGAGTAGAGCCATTATTTTAAGCATGTCTTCTATTTTACTTTGTTCTGGTTTCTTTTTCAAGATTTGAATTAATAAGGTTTAATACGTTAAATTCGTAGACAATTAGACCTTATTTCATTATGAAAACATGTGGAATCGAAATTGACAAACACGAAGTTATATTCGTTTGTCTTGAAAAGTATGATGATGATAACATTGAGATCACTAGTGATTTGAAGAAAATTTCACTGCTAAATGATGAAGATCCTGTTCAAATATGGGTTTTTTTTGATTTAATCAAATCTCATTTGGATACTATAAATCCAGATAAAGTCGCTATCATCAAGTTAAGTAAGGGCAAATTTTCGGCAAGTTCAATTTCGTCCAAAATAGAAGGTATTCTCCAGCTTTATAGAAATAGTCAAATCAAGTTAATTGCCCCAACCACCTTAACTGCATATTACAAAAAGAATGATATCCCATTAACCGCAAAGTATAAATACCAGGAATCTGCTCTTAAATTAGCTTATTATTTAATGATTAAAGCATAGTGGATTTAGGCGATCAGAATGTGGATGATGAAATAAGAGATTTCATTTGTTCCCAAACAGATATTGAAATTGATAAATATTCAGATGTTGGCTGTAATGGCGAATTATACTTTGGCGTCCATAAAATATTCAAGGAAAGAGTAGCTCTTAAATTTTACCACACGGGTAAAGCTGGGCTATTTCATAAAGAGCCTCAGATTTTAAGAAAAATTAGACATGCAAATATCATTGAAGTATTAGATGCGAAAATCATAAGTGGCCAACACGCATATTTTTTAACTAAGGAAATAGACGGCGGCGATCTTGAAACTTATATGAGGAACGTGGATTTAGATGTCTTTACGAGTTTGGGGTTAGCGCAAGATATTCTTAGAGGATTATCTGAAATGCATAAAGATCCCAATAGATTATTGCATAGAGATATAAAACCTAATAATATTTTGGTAGACAATATGTCTACATCAGCGATTATTGCTGATTTTGGATCAGTTAAATATATTCCGTCAAATCAAACATCAATCACAGCATCGAAAAACTCTTTAGTATATAAGCCCTGCGAATCTGTCACAAATAATGAATTTAACTGTCAGTCGGATGTTTACCAGACCGGCTTAGTTTTATTTCAACTTCTAGGCGGCTTTTTTCCGCTGGCTATTGCCGATTGGTTATCTAAAAATGATTATCAAAAAGCACTTAATATATCAGTTTACTTTGATCAGCAGTCTTTCATTGAAAAAATAATCAACAATCGAATTGTTAAAGGAAAATTAATAAATCTAGATAGTCTTCCACATTACGTGGACAGTAAATTAAAATCAATTATAAAAAAAGCGACACATCCCGATCTAAATGTAAGATATAAGTCGGCTGTAGATTTCTTAAATTCTATTTATAAGTCAGATGCCATTAATTGGCAAAAAAATGGAGGTGATTATTTGGCTTCTAAGAGAAATGGAAATCAATATAAAATAACCTGTGATTCGAAAGGTTTTACGACAGAAAAATCGGTAAAAAATAATTCATTTAGAAAAATAGGGCTACATGTTTTGAGTATTGCTGAAGCAATTGAATTGGTCAAAAAAAATTAATTATATATAAAAGTTATTATTTAGTTAGATATCGATTTTTGAAATGAGACCACGTATTTTGTTTCGTATTCATGTTCTGCTATCTATGAGAATTTTCTTATTTTTGTAATAGAATTTGCAATTAATCTATATCAAAAAAACGGTGAGTAATTCGGTGAGTACAGAATTTAAATCACTATAAAATATTGAAAGTCACTTCGTTAGGAATACAAGGTTATTCTCGTCGGGACCACTAACTTTCACCGAAATTCGCGAAATTTCCCATAAATTTCGCGGATTTTTTTTTTCACATACAAAATTCCATACAAATTTTAATATTCGAATGCTATCTGCATTTATTCCCTATAACCGTTCATTATTTCAATAACGCACTTGTTTTAATATACTAAATATAGCTGTCAGTAAATAAATATTTACTTTTATTTGTTTTATATCTTTTAACAGTTATATTTGTGATGTCGTTCTTTGAGGTAGTTACTCAGTAAATATGAAGTGTATTAAGTTACACAACCCGAAAGGGTAAATCGAGCGCTCACAAATCACAACCTAACTAAACCGGTATCGACCGCAGTAGTTAACAGGAGTCTTTTGAGATGAAGCGATTGATTAGATTGTTGTAATAGCAGCAGTCAATAGAGAGGTGGTATCAATTGATATAGTGAATTACGTGTATGAGTTAAGTAAGAGAATAACGCAGCAGATTTTCAAAACTTAAAACAAACTACACATGAATTCAAATCAACAAGTCGATGTTTTGGTACAAGGTATTAAAAGCATCTTATCAAAGAACCGTCATTCACTTTTAGAGTCTGAACAAGAAACTCTTACAGAAGCAATTCAATTTTTGGAATGCGATAAAAAAGAGAATGTTCCCAAAAAAGAATATGGGAAGTTACTAATGCAAGCTTTAGGGCTTGTCGCCAGGTTTTTCATTGAAGATCACGATAAATTCAAGGATCTGTTTTAGGCTCGACACCTCTTTAATTTTTAATTTATCTATTATGAATTTAGGAACCGCCATCAAGACAATTAGGAAGCAGAAGGGGCTAAGGCAAAATAGTTTTGCAACAATGTGTGATATTACGCAAGCATACTTATCCCAAATTGAAAATAATTTAAAAGAGCCAAATATTTCAATTCTAAAAAAAATTTCTGAAAATCTCAACATCCCCTTGCCTATTTTATTTTTTATGTCATTAGAAGTTGACGATTTGGAGCCAGAGAAAAAAGAGGCATTTAAAGTTGTGGAACCAACATTTAAAATTTTACTCGAACAGATAATTAGTAATAATTAACAATGATAAAGTCATTAAAGCATCTTTCGTACATATTAAAGTTCAGAGAAAACGATTTGGATGTGTTAACCGATAATATATCAAATTATTACTATAGAAAAGACGAGCAAAAATTTAAAGACGGCAAGCCGAAAATTAAGAATGGTATGTATCAAATACGTGTTATGTACCCAAGTACGGGGAAGCTTAAAAGGATACAAAATCAATTAAATCGGACTATATTAAATAATATCAAATTACCCAACTATGCCCACGGCTCAATAAAAAAAAGGGACAACATAACAAATGCGAAATGCCACGTTGGTAAAAAGTATATGTTCCAAACCGATTTAAAAGCATTTTTTCCTTCAATTAATTACAAATTGGTGTACGAAATGTTTATTTCTCACGGATTTTCACCAGACGTAGCCAGTCGATTGACTAAACTAACTACTTTTAAAGATCAGGTTCCACAAGGTGCCCCTACTTCATCTATTATAGCAAATTTGGTTTTTGTAAAGACTGGAGATAAAATAGCAGAGTTTGCTAAGAAGCACGGCCTGACTTTTACCACATATGTTGACGATATAACGTTGTCCTCCGCGAAGTGTTTTCACCATTTGACCAATGAAATACTTCAAATAATGACCAATGACGGCTACTTCATAAGTCATGACAAAACCAATTACAAAGCAGGAAATAAAAATGTTACCGGGGTTGCCGTTGGCCAAAATGGTATAAGTATTACAGATTCATTTAAAATAAAAATAAAAGCCGAAACAGATATTACAACACCACGGTATGCTGGATTGGTCAACTATAAAAAACGGGTATTCTCATTTAACTCTAGTCGGCTAGCGCTCCAGGTTAGCTCACCTTCCTAAATGCTATTGTCATGGCACTTGCTTTTTGCTCATCATCAATTTTATTATACCTTGCAAATGATGATACTGATTTATGATTAGATATGGCTCGTATCAATTCGGAATCTATCCCCATTTTGAACATATAAGATACAAATGTTTTCCTACCCATGTGTGAAGATAGTAGTTCATGTAATGGATATATATTCTCAATCCTTTTACTACCTCTATATCTGACTTTACTTATTAACTATTTAAGCCGGCTAACTTGCCTATATCCTTAAGGTAGTCATTCATTTTTTGATTGCTGATAACTGGTAGTGCTCTGGCGCCTATTACGCTCTTATATCGATCTAAAATGGTTATTGATTCAGGGATTAAGGGAATATTGACCCTGCTTTTAGTTTTAATTGTGGTGATATTTATAAAACCATCAACTATATCGGTCTTTTTTAAGTTTTTAACATCTGAATATCTGAGGGAGGTAAAGCAGCAAAAGCAAAATACATCCCTTACCTGGCGTAAATAACCAATTCAGACACCGCAGTTTCTTGTCTAGCGACAAGCTCCTTTCCTAATCTATCAATTAAACCTGCATCAATTGAGAATCTGACCTGCGTATCATCAAGATTTGCAATTTGAATGGATAAGGAAGAATAATATCATTATTAGAATTGTCTTTTTGAATCTCCGCAGACAACTGTTTTTTAAGCTCCGATATATTTAATTCTTTATCCATTCAGTTTAACTCGAATTAAGGCATTTTACCTACTTTATACTTTGACAATAACGACACCTAGATCAGATTTTGTAATTTGGAACAACAATTTCTGAATTTTAAGTAAATATATGAAAGTTCATTGCTTTAGATAGGGTTCGATATTAGCAATCCCTTTTATGATGATTAATTATTTAATAGGAATATTAATTCCAATTTTATAAATGTTACGATACCCTCGTATAGGTTTGTTTTTTAAATCAGCTTGAGAAAAATCTTTTTCGGTATAACCGTTTTGCACATCAGGATAAATAATAAGACAATCAATTAGTTCATTTTCTTTAATATCTAAGTGTCCGTATATTTTTTCTAAACGTGCATATCCCGAAACTTGGCGGATGTCTTGATGATTAATGCCATAAATATAAAGGGGCTTATATTTAGCATCAACCACCATTTTTGTGTTATTAGTATTGATTAAAAAATCTAGTTCGTTTCCATAAGTGGATAAGTGGTAATGGACTTCTTTGGATGAATTTGAAAATCTGCATTTTAAAAAATGGTATACGTATAGCTCAAAAAGTTTCGGCATGTCAATCCAATACGGAGGTGTAGTTATTTGTTCTTTTGCTGTATTGGACAAACTATAGGCAAATCGCCTAAGTAACAATTTAGCCAAATGTATAGCCTCATTATATTCTTTGAAAAATGGATTGGCTTTGTGGTTTTTTACCTCAAATATATTTACTTCGTTCCCTATATGTTCAAATGCGGGCCTACAAAAATTAATTACGTTGTTAAAATGATTATTACCACTCGGAAAGGCTTTTTTATAATTTTCTAAATATGTAATAGCAAATTGAAAGGCTTTTTTTAATAGCCGATTTTCAAGACTATCAATACCGAAATCCTCATATTGGCAGATAGTGTGGGTAAGTTTGTTTTTTGCAATATTCTGTTTAATGTTTTGACCAACTAATATTTTGCCCTTGATTTTAGAATTTAAATTTTGGGAAGTTTGGTAATAAGATTTCTTTAGGCCCTTACGAACAATGATTTTTAAAACATTAAGAAACTTAACAATAATCAATGGGCTTAACCAATCTTGACTTTGATTAATAGGCACTTCCGCCGTAGCCCAATTAATATGCACTAAGTCGTCGATTTCCCGATATAAATATTCAGAAGCAAGGCATTGATTAAGCATTGCAAAATAATCTATAGATACTTCTTTCCCAATTAAACGGTCTGTAGATATTGCACTATCAAGCTCTATTTCACTATTTAAATTTACCTCTTGCCGTATAGCTCCTATACGGCTATTTAGTTTTGGAGCAATTATAATTGAACTATGGTTTTCAACTAACCAATCTACACCTATATAATAACCGATCTCTAAGTTAAAGTCATCTTGGCCATTAGTTATTTCATAACACAGACGATTAGGATTTAAACCAAATTTTTTTGATTGAATTAACTGTCCTTCAGGAAAATCAGTTTTTTTGAATCGTCCTGAAGCATGCTCCCAATAATCATATTGTCGAATATTAAGCATTATCAAATAGCTTTTTCCAGATTGGCAATTGCTTCTTTCAGAGTGGCAGATTCTTTTAATACACCATCTTTAATATATTCTTCCAAGATTGGAATAATTTCATATTTCAATCTTGTTTTTGAATCAGCTTCATCTTTTTTAATAAAATAGCTATGACCTAGCCAAACATCTTGCGGGCGAAATTCGGAAGATAAGTATATAGAAGGCTCCATGGATTCCATATCTTTTATAAATAAGGCCGAAACATGTTTGAATAATTCAGTTTCGAATGGAACATCCGTTAATATTTCAGGTAGTACATCGACAAATGCAAACCTCCTACGAATGGCATAATCTATATGACCCACACTTCTATCTGCCGTATTCATAGTGCCGATAATATAGAGGTTTGGAGGTAATATAATTTTATTACTACCCTCAACCTCATACATGCTTTCAACTGGCACATTTCTATATTCAAGAGCGTAGATCAACTCCCCCAATACTGATGAAAGGTTAGCCCTGTTGATCTCATCAATAATGAGCACATAATTTTTAAGTTTCGTTTCCTCGTCAACTTTATTATTATCAATTTCTTTTTTACTGGAATTGATAAATTGAATATACTTTTCAACCGTATTAAAAAAATATGTCGCATGGCTCTTGGTTAGCGACTCTAAACCATCAACGTTTTTTATATCTGCCCTTTCTTTTACTCCAGCCTTGATTATTTTTTCGAGCTCTGAGTATTTCATATTTAGCCCTTTGTTGTGGGTTTCCCAATTATCACCTTTGTACTTAAATCTTTTATCATCACTCTCAAATAAGTATACTTGCGGTGTTAAAGAAAATTTTTGATCATCGCTATTAGTAATTGCTTCTTGAACATATTCGATAAATCTCTCTAAGTCATTTTTTACCTGAATGATGTTTTTGGATTGCTGTTTATCTGATTGACTTAGCCGAAAATTTTCTAACGCTTCATTTGCAAATGAGGCCAATAATTTGTTTTGCGCCTCATATATAATTCCGTCACCATCTGAATTAGGCTTGGAAACAATGTCCCTTACAAAATCTTCGTATGTGTATGATGGGTGAAACTGTATTATTTTGAATTGATTAATATCAGAAATGCTTGTTCCCTCAAATTTATCGAAGATGAATTTTGCAATAGCTACAGCTCTTCTGACATCACTCCCCGGGAAATTTTTGACGTTCCAGGGTTTTTCTTTATAATACTGTTTTATCTTTTCAAAAGTTGTGGGATCTTCCTTTCCAGTATCCTTCGTTAGTGTTACCTCTTTACTTGAAGCATCAATATTTATGAGTTTATATTCAGACCGATTTGCGGCAGTTGGAATCACATCTCCAATTTTTAAAATATCTAATATATTTTTATCAGATAATTCTATTGGTTTGGTTTTAGGTGTGGTATTATTAATTAAATCATAAGCAATTTCTTTTGCGAGTTTAGTTTTCCCCGTACCGGGAGGCCCTTGTAAAATAATTTGCTTTTTGTATTTAAGTAAATTAATAATCGCTTGTTCATTTTCGTTAACTGGTGACATATCAATATCATTATCTCTTAAATATTCCAATGTTTGCCAAGGGTAGGTTATTAGCTCATAAGGATCTAATAATGGTAAAGCCTCTTTAAATAAATTTAGTATTTCGTAACTGTCTTTGAACCAGCTCGAATGGTCTACGCGATCGGTTTGAATTTTCAACTTACCTTTTAGCAATTCGCATAATTCATTCAAATGTTTTTGTGAAACAATCGTACTCAAAATATTGGGTTGTAATCCAGCAATTAATCTGTTTATTGCTGCTCCTTTATGAGAATCTGTAAATTTTAATATCGCTTTTTGTGTGGTTGAATATACATCAAATAAGGGCTCACTTTGACTTTCTGCTATCTGTTTTAAATAGGGTGCGATTTGACGCCAGTTACTTTTGATTTTATTTTGTTCTGCCTTAGTAAAGTATCCTTGCTGTAGTGATGATACACATTGACCGTTAGAGCGCTCGAAGTATTCATGAAATACAGCATTATCCCACTCGGCCCAATTTTGTTTTGTTTTGGCTTCTTCTATAAATTGAGGGACAAATTTTTTATAGCTATTCTTCCAACTTTGCCAAACGTCGATCGTTGAAATTACCTCGCTTAATTGCATTATGATAAGTTTAAAGTAAACGCAAATTAAGCTTTATTAATTAAGGCCGTATTATTTCTATATAAAAATCTTACATACATTTTTCCATACAAGATCTCCTTTATTCATTTTTATATTCTTTGCTCAAAGGATAAACTGTACGTGAGATTGCATCAAGGTAGCACATAGATTTTGTGTTGAACTTTGTTTAGGTTCATCAATTGAAATCTTTTAAAAGATTCTCGTCGGGACCACTGAAAAAATAGCTTACTGATTATCAGTAAGTTATTTTTGTTTAAGAGAAATTCGAACCTTCTTTTTATATCACTGCTCATTCTAAAACACCTGCTGGTTCGGCGTAGGCTGAAGCATAGCTAAGTGTATAGCCGTCTACGTTGTACTATCTTTTAGCTTGCGGCTAAGCAGTTGTTCATACTTTAAGCGACAGCAAAACCAGAAAGCAAAATCACAACTATCTTATAGCCCACCTTTAAAAAGTTTCCGTAGATTCTTTGTTAGACGTCAATTGCCGGGTCCGGCAGGAAGCAAAAGCACCAATGTTGGATCAAACATAGCTATGCCAAACTCTTACCTTATTTTTTCCTATCTTCCCTTCGGCTTTAATACCCATAGTAACCCGACCATGATACAAACACAAACCAACGATCTTTCCGGACAGCATAAACAAATTCCTCCTTTCGCGGAATGGCCCAATCTAACCTACAGTGCCCGCCTGCTCCCCGACGCTTTCGTGATCGATCTCCGGTTCGATACCGCTCCGTATTTCACCGAAGCCGGAACCGAAGGGCCTCCCATTGACACCGAAAAGGCCATTACGGACCTTTACCGGTATTCCGAAGCCGAAGGCGCTCTTTCCCTCGCCCGGCACCTGCTGTTGGCAGTGCCGGATGTCGCGGCTTGGGACTCGGCCCACCACATCCTGTCTTTTGCCAGGGCCGTGCTGGAGGCCTTCTATGCCATGATCAACAACGGTAGTCACCCTGAGCCCGTGACAAAGTCGATCAGCCTGCCTTCCGCCGCGCTGTCAAGCGAGCTCAAAGGGCTAAGGCCGCTCGCATTGTATCTTTGGGACAGGCCCTGGCGCCCAGATCCTTTCGGGCCGGCGCCGACCACGGGAAATCCGGGCTTTGAGTTGCCTTTCGGCGTCATTCCGGATGCGGAGCTCGAAGCATGGGTAACGGCGTACGAAAATAAAACGCCCCACGTGAGGATGGGATGCTCGGAGAACGACGGACGAAAAATACTATGGCTGGTGCCCTTCCGGACGGTAGAAGGCGGATGCTCGCTCTCGGGCCCTGCGTTTTTCGGGCTGCGGCCCCTATCGGCGGCCTTGCAGTCGCGGGCGGATGTGCCGGTGCGGCAATACGTGAGCGGGCAATCGCTCTGGTCGCACGATACGGTCATCGGGAAGCGGTCAGTGAAGGACATCGACCTCAACGTCCTGGCCGGAAGCTTCGTTGAAGCGCTTGACCGGCATCCGTCCGATGCCGTCAGTGCTGCGCGCCAGGCCATTGCCAGCCAGCGTGCACGTCAAGAGCTCGCGACGCTTTTCACCGACACCGGACATGAAGCCCTGCTCGCACAGGCCCAATGGTGGCTGCAGGGGTGGCTTGAAAAAAGGTCCGGCCGCGCCAATACGCTGGTAGCAGTGCTTGTTGCAGAACTTGGCGGCGTCGAAGCCCCGGCGGGCATCGGACTGCTGGCGGAAGCCGTTCCGGTCGATGCCGGACAAATGCTTGCGGTGTCGCAGGGCCTTCTCAATTTCCGGGAAAACAAGACCTATTTTATCTCTGCCTGCTCGGCTGATACAGCCGACCGTGCCGACCATAAGGCGCTGCCGCTTGAGTGCAGCCTTCGGATCACGGGGGCCAGCCATCCGTTTTACGGAGAAGGCGACATCCGCCTCTACCATCCCCTTACATTGCCGACGGGCAGCGGGCCGCTGCTGAAAGCCAGCGTTCCCGTCCTGCTTCAAACCCTGCCCATGCCGGCCCTCATTCTGCAACAGCAGGCGCTGGCTTCGGAAGGTGATGCCGCAGCCGATGCGGCGGCGAAGCTGCTCGAATCGAGACTGTGGGATTACTGCATCGCCTATGACCGCCAGTCGGCCGTCCAGGACAACCTGATCGTGCGGCTTGATACCGGCGATACGGGCGCATCCGTAATGAATGCTGCGTCGAGGCCCGACCTCTTCGACGCCCTGGTCGAATTCTCGGAGGCCTATGCGCAGCTGCGCACCGACCTGGAACAGGAAGATGTGATGCCACAGGCTCGCGAATCGTTCGAATGGTTGGCACTGAACGTATGCAATACCTGGATGTACCGCACCCAAATGATGAGAATGAAGCAGCAGGCGTCGTATCGCATCGCGGAAGCCGAAGGAGAAGATGGTACATTGCGCGTCGCCATCACCGGGGCCGAAGGGCCGGGCCTGCCGCAGTTGTCACCGCGTTACGAAGGCTACACTGCCGAAAGGACAGGCGAAGACTGGAGATTCCGTTCCGACGCCACACAGCGCTACCTGTCCTTTGCCGACCGCAACTGGCACTTGCGTAGCCTGGTTTTCGAAAAGCTGGATGTACTTGGGGTCGAAAGCGCCCGCGCCGAGCTGGCGCTCGAGCGCAACCTGCTGCCGGTCGACGGAAAGACACCGAACCCCGACTTCGCCCTTCGCACCGGGTTCATGGGCCCGGGTGCCGCCGCTGCGCCTTTCCTGGCCGCACCGGATCCGATCGACATATCGGGTTTCGGCCAAACGCTGGCCAAATGCATCGAGGGTTTTTTCACCCGACTGTTCGGCGACACGACCGGTCGCTGGCTGCGGTTGACCGTCTCGTATGGTTATGAAGCTGTTGCCGGGGCCGGAATACCGGTGACCGTGCCGGTGTTGCTGTTACCGAAAGAGGCATATTCCACAGGACTTGCCGCCAGGGTCGCCACTGCCATCGACGAATGGAAGCGGCGCCACATGCCCGACGAGCCCCAAAGCGGCGCGTTCTTCGAACTCGATCTGACCGTGTTCGGGGTGTTGGAGCAAAGAGGTGTTTTGAGGGTCAGAGGCTCAATGCATGACCTACCTACAAAGCAACATGTATAGGCCTTAACATATATCGAGATCAATGCGCTCTAATTCGACAGCATTTTAGCTGTTCAAAACTGATTCTATTTAACCTCATATTAAAATTGTTCGACATTTATACTGTTGCCCACCCTAAACCGTATAATCAACGGGATTAATTTCTGAGGGCTTTTTGTTTCGTTGTAATGGCAGACTTCATGTGCATAATCATAGAAGTTGCATACTTTGAGCTGAAGGGCATTGTTACCAACCCATCCCATCTATTGTCCTTTACATCAAATCCTCAATGTTTTTTTACCGGATATCCCCTTCAAAGCTCAATAATTTCAAATTATCCCCTAATGGCGTTTAGGCCGTGATAATTTTTTTAGTTTTCTGGGCTAAACGCTTTTAGGTCGTGATAATTTTTCCGATTTTACTGGCTAAACCAATTTAGGCTGCGATAATTTTTTAGAATAAACAAATATAAACTATTGTGTATCAGTGTAATATATAAAAAATAAAAGAACAGCAATGAAATTTGGTTGAAAACCGTAGTAAGATGGTCTGTTATGATGTGCGCAAAAGTTAGCGGGATCGGAATTAATCAAATATACCAAATTTTTGGGGCAATTGCAACCGTTTTGCTTGTTGAATTTTAGATCCATGGCCTTTGGCTATTTAATTGAGTGTGGACACTCAAAATTATTTTTCGGTTAAGCTTGGACGCTTAACCGCGTGATGGGGTTCCCCGGATCATGGACAAGCAACATCTTGTCAGCAAACTGTATATCTTTTAAATTCTAATCAATCTCTGAAATAATATCTTGCACCTTCCACAGGTAGCCACCCAATTCCGTTTTGCGAAAACAAGTAAATTCTTCATCCTTTTTGTCCTTGTACCAATGAACAAAAATCTTGTTTACAGATTCAATAAATTGTGTCTCTGCAGATGTGATCGAAGCAAATTCTTGATTAGTCATGACCAAAATTAAAATGCACGTGCGCAGCCTAAACTGCTTAGTGAGATTCTGACTGCTTTTTATTTACTAAATATTTGTATTGATTAAAAAAATACACGTTACTAAAAAGTTACCAGGTAGTTTTATTCGTAAAATTAATTAAATAAATGCCGCCATTGCGTTCTGCGAGAATTAGGAATGTTGTGGAACAAAGATGGTTTAAAGTAGAGTTGGTCTATGATGTTAAGAAAATGGTTCGACTGTTTTAAACCACCACAAAACTCAGGCTCTGTTGCTATAGTAATACCCGCCACTTTTTTTAAAATCGATTCTATGACCGGATTGGATAAATTCATTGATTGTACTATTTCCTTTTTTGACAAATAAGTAAACTGTTTCTTTTGTTGTAAGCCGCCGATGGATATGGGGTTAGATAAAGTAAAAAAGTCTAAATCAATATCGAAATACAGCTTTTGATCTGAAATGCTTGGTAAATGCTTTTCAAACTCGCTCACGCTATCAAATATCCTTATCGAATGTGAATTGCCTTGAAGGTCTATTACAGTTTCCTGGTTGGGCCTTGAGCACTTTTGCCGGCAAATTGCATATACATCTTTAATTTTATTGAGCAATAAAGCGGCTTTTATCTGAACATCGTTTTGATGAGATAATTTAGCCCAAGTGTAAATAGCCAACTCTCCTTTGTGCGTATTGTCCAACAACTTGAGCTCATCCAATTCATCGCTATAAGGCGGGCATAAATCCTGATGCCAGTCAAACGTCACGAGTGATGGAATTTCACCGTTTAGCTCGTTTGTCCAGATATTCCAATAGTAAAACGAAAATCGATGTTCCTGGAACAAAGCCAGTTCAACAGTTTCTTTAGGGATAAAAGGATGCAAAAGTATTTCGCTTCTGCATCCCGGCGGTTCTATGTAAGATAACCGCTTTAAATCATTATTGCTGATCTGAATTGCCATACCTACCGGAATAAATGATACGCAGCGGTCACATCCTTTTTATAAATATTAAAACATGGGTTGGGACTCCCATCTTCAGTTGCTGATTTGAACCCTTCAAGTTCAAATGCTTTAATTAGAGTATCATTACTGCAATATTTATAGCCATGCCCTTTCGAGAAATAATCGCTGATATGTTCAAGCCTATGTTTTAAACCATAAGAGGTACTGCCATAATAAATCTTTTTGGCCTTAAATGGGAATAGGATTTGCACCACCTTTCTTGCCTCATCGACCGTAAAGTGCTCACCATGGTCTTTAAGAAATTCAAGCTGTAAAAGTCCGCAAATTAACTTGTCATGTTCGTGAATAGATTGATAACGTCCTGATTCGTTGAACCATCTTGGAATTTCTTTTTGGATTTCCAACACATCAACAAAGGATTGTTCTTCTTCCCAAATTTCAACAACACTTGTGTGAATTAAATTTCTCTTTTCGTCGAATTTAGGTTGGACAATAAACCGGGGATGTTGAGTATGAACGATGAAAGGTCCAGACGATTTCGCGTTGCTGGGATTACTCCACAGAAACTTGGGGTACTTGCGTGCCATAATAAAATAAACCAGTTTTTATACAGGTGGTGCCCCTGTTCAAATTGTTAAGAGTTAAAGATAATGATATGCTTTAATGATTGTATGGCATGTTGATAATAACACTAGTTTTATCTTATAATAGCATTATACTATGAGTCAAAGAATTAGTGAAGAAGTAAAGCAAATTGAAGTTTTTTTAGAATACCTTGAACTCATGGTGGCTATTCTGCCAAATTTTGATTATCAGACAACTAAAAGGTCGGTGGAGCAAACCCGACAGTTCTTAAAAGCAGGAACCAAATTAGAATTAGCGCAACGCTTGCCTGAACTGAAAGATTTACTTGAAAGGCAGGCTAAGTCCTTGATGAAAGATTGTCCGCCGAAAAAAAGTATTGAGCACATCGCCCATGAATTTTCGCTATTAAAAAATAAAGAAGATATTATTAATACTGGTGTGGCCTACGCTTTTCTGAATGGACTCATGGATCTAAAAAAGTTCAATTGGTATACGGATACACCATATCATTACAGAATTTCGGTTGGCCCGCTTAAAGGAGGTGGTGGAATTGAAGAGGAATTTCTTTTGAAAGATGCTTTCATTCTTTACAAAAAAGCAGAAACAAATTTCGCCTTATTGGAAACGTTGCGTAAAGAATTTAACCATCAAGTGCCTTTAGATAAGACTGTCAACAATAATATAACTGATATCAAATATGAAGTTGCGAACTATAGCCGGTTATCAATCTTAACTTTTTATTCCTTTATCGAATGTTTCATTAATAGTATCGGATTTGATTTTCTATATCGTAACGAGCAAAACCTTTCAGCAAATGAAACACTGATCTTAAAAGGGCTTAAGAAAAATGGTGGCTACATGAATTTAAAACACCGCATTGAAGGTTTACAAACGATTATTCGGCCTGATAAGCAGCTTGTACTCAATGTGACAGACGACCAGCAGAGAAATGAGCCATTTGTTTCTTTCTTTGACCAATTTGAAGCATTGAGAAATGCTTCCGTCCATTATTCGCCTATTAAACATAGTATTTGGCTTTCACCACAAGAATGGATTCAAAAATCCCGTAGTTTTTGTGATGTTGCATTGCAGGTTGGTCTTGAAATATGGAAAGCATGTTATCCGGGTTCCGACGGCCCGCTGTATATGGGGAAACTCGATAAGACAAAGCAATTACAGTTAGCTAATCGTCGCTTGGCGGCAGCATCGGAATTACACAAAACCATAACAAAAGAAAATGAACCAAAAAATTTATAGGTCTAAATCCGCGATTAAACGCAAATCAGACAGAAAGTAGTTCGAAATACGTACAGTATCCACCACATTGTAACCCATCCGTGGGGACGGCATGGGAAGATCATTTAAAAGCCTTTAGATCGGAATCTGAAGGCTTTTGAATGCAGTAAAGTTATTTTTGCACCTTCTCCTTTTGGCGGCAAAGCTATCGGAAACGATAAGGGTAGAATAATAGATTTTTATTCGGGAGTGGCTTTAAAGATAATTACCGCATTACTTGAAACCAAGACCCCTTAGACCGGAATGGAATGGTTACATTTCGCAGAATCTCCAGCCATTGCAATTAAAATGATGTTTACAATCAAAATACCCACTAAATGATAGGTCCCACTAATAATTCCATAGAGGATTGGTCGGGGAATATTGGGGTTGCTAACATATCGTTTCGTTCGATATTCAATAACCACTCAAATTTACCTCTGCGAAAAAAATTCATTCGGACTATAGTAGGTGTGATCACCAGACAGCTAACGTATTTGAAACTACCAGATAACAAAAAGCACAGTACTAAATTACTGTGCTTTTCTATTTAATTTTAATAAGGCGTTGCGCCGCCTGCGAAAGCTGCTTTTAATTCAGGTGAATGCTGTTGATCCCTTTTTCTAAAGCAGTATCCTTTACGCCGGGTATTGCGGAACCTTCTACCCGGAATACGGAGATATCTGTTAGGCCAATAAATGATAAAATATGTTTTAAATAAGGTTCAACAAAGTCAACGGACCGCATAGGGCCATCCGAAAAAATTCCGCCTGATGCTAACGAGATATAAACCTTTTTGCCTTTTAGCAATCCTTCCGGGCCATTTTCGTCATATTTAAAAGTAATACCTGCCCTAACAATATGGTCTATCCATGCTTTTAAAGTGGAATGGATACTAAAATTGTAAAGCGGCGCGCCGATCACAATGATATCCGCATCCTTGAGATCCTCTATGGCTTCGTCTGAATTTTTTAGAGCTGTTATGTTTGCCGGGGTCCTGCTTTCCGCCGGTGTAAAAAAGGAAGTCAAATGCGCTTCTTCCAGGTGGGGGAATTGTTGCTTAACCAGGTTGCTTTCTTTCACTGTACTGCCTGGATATTCAGCCTTGATCTTTTCAATAATAGCATTTCCCAATTTAATGCTTAAGGAAGCATCACCTCTCGGGCTTGAAATAATATGAAGTATTTTTTTCATTGTTTTAAATTTTATATGGTCAAATCTACCTACATTAGCTTATAAAATATTAGTAGTATACAAAAGGATAGTAGTAACCTTTTGTATAGTGATATGATAGTCAATTATATATGGCATCTGAAACACACATCGATAAAGAGAAGTGTATAAGCCTGCTTACGCCCATAGGAGATGCCTTGTATGTAATTGGCGGCAAGTGGAAACTGCGGGTGATAGCAGCTTTACATGATGGCCATAAACGCTTCAATGAGATACAACGTGCAATAGATGGTATCTCTGCACGCGTATTATCCAGCGAATTAAAGGAGCTGGAATTAAACGGCTTTGTTATGAGAATTGTGCATACAAAAACACCGGTAGTAGTAGAGTACGAGATCACAGATTATGCACGTAGCTTAAACGATGTATTACAATCTTTGGCCGATTGGGGAATAATGCATCGGGATAAGCTTAAAAGAGAAAGATAAATTGTGTCCCGGCAATCCAAATCAGTCATAAGGAAGTTAGGGGTTTGTAGTCCAGGGGCCATATTTTAAATTAAGAGCCTTTAGTCGGAAGCCTGAAGGTTTTTCTTTTTGTCGACCGTATGCAGTTGTCACGTCCTGAAACAAGGTGTTGAAGAGAAAGCCGTAAGCCGCCATATAAAGAGGTGTTTTGCGAAGCTTGTTAAGAGAAAAGGCCTTTCAATCCATACCAAAAGGCGTTTGTGACCATGTAGCGGATCGTACTCCCCACGGTTTCCATAATCGGATTAAAAAGGTATGTTTGTTATAATTATCACAATATGTATCCTGTCCAGTTCCTGTTTCGGTTAGCCAAAACAATTTGCGTTTCCGCAATCGCCTTAATGAGTTTGTTGATCGTTATCGGGAATACAACTGATTATTTCACCAATTATCATTTCGTGGAGCATGTGATGAAAATGGATACTATTTTCCCTGGAAGCCATTTATATTACAGGCACATTGATCACGTTTTTCTTTTTCATGCAGGATATGTCTTAATTATTGCAATGGAAGCAGCGATGGCATTTTGTGGCATTAAAGGGAGCTGGCTACTCTTTAAAAATCTTAAATCTGATGCTGTGTTGTTTCATACATCAAAAAATTGGGCGGTGGCGGGAATCACAATTGGAATAATAATTTGGTTTTTGGGATTTGAAGTCGTAGGGGGTGAATGGTTCGTTATGTGGCAAAGTAGCATTTGGAATGGATTGGGAGCAGCTGAAAGAATCGTTAGTTTCCTGGTGCTAACGCTTATCCTGCTGCATTTTAAAGAAGAATAATAAGTCACCGGTCAATAGAAGCGTCATTTAGATATTACTCAAAATCAAATTCAACATTTGAGTAAACACATTTGTCTTGTCCGGTTATAAGTAGATATCCAATGAACCATATAATTTAAAATATCGGTAGTATTCCTCCATTGCAATGTATTTAGTGTTCAAAGGGATAATGACTTTTCTTAGCGGACTATGGTAAAGTCCCCGGATTCATTCTTAGTTTTCTGAACAGTTGACTTTTTAATAACTAAACTGCCATGTGCGCCACTGGAAATAAATAAACCATATTTGTCTTTTGCGCCTATTCCATAGTTTGAGACGTCAATATTTTGCAAGATGGCGTTAGATAGAACGCCGATTTTCTCATGGTCATTTTTAGCTATTACGCTAACTGCATTAGATAAGCTGTTCTGTATATTTAAGTTACTTATAATAATTCCTGAAATATTCCGCTTATCAACGCAAATCTCTACGGCAGCCCGCCAATCCCATTCGTGATCAAAGCCACCGCTGTTTTTAATGTCGCAGTTTTCAATAACTGTGGTACCGCTGAAGTTATTATTGATGGTTTTATCCTTATTTTCTGTAGGGAAAGTAGTGCTGACAAGAATAGCTGAACCCTGGGAAATATCGATAAATGAGCAATTTTTTATCTCATTGCTGTCGCCGCCGTAAATTGCTGATCCGTTGGCTAAAAAAGGCAGTTGGGCGGTACAATGGTTAACCACGTTGTGTCCGGGCGAAAATATTTGTTTATCAAATGTGGTGGGCCAAATAGCAAAGCAATCGTCTCCGGTTCCCCTCGCGGTACAGTTTTCTATGGTCGATCCGCTCATACCCACGCAAAAATTAATTCCATCGGCAATAGTATTGCGCATGCGGCAACCCGTAATTTTAAGATTTTTTGAATTTTGTATCCACATGCCTACCTTGGTGTGTTCAATCCAAATACGTGAAATGGTAGAGTTTGTTCCGTACGAACCCACAATGCCATCGTTAGCTTCTTTATCACTCCGGTAATTTAGTTTTCCAATGATAGCAAAATCGGAAATGTGAATGTCATTGCCGTTACCCTTTAGCCTTACCCGGTTATTTACATGGCCATATAGCGCTTCATCACCGGTGAGCACTGTATACCACATTCCGGCGCCCTGAATGGTAATATTTGCAGGCAGCACAATATCGCCGGTAATTTTAAAGGTACCGGCCGGGATCCATACCGTTTTTCCTGTCTCTGCGGCCCTGGATATGCAATTTCTAAAAGCTTCTGTATAGTCGCCCGAGAAATTGTTTCCCAAAAAGTTTTTATCGGTAATCGACAAGGCCCCGGCCGGCGCTTGTAACGACGGAGGGATATTTTCCAGGTCAACCAGATCAATTATACAGTATTTAGCATCGTTTTGTAAGCTATCGCATTGTATCTTTATTACATCGCCCTTTTTTATTGCTATGCCGGTTAACCTCGTTTCATCATAAAAGTTTCGTGGTTCACCAGCACTGGGATCGTTAGTAAAAGAGTATTTACCATAAAGCCAGGAATACCGCGAGGAGATTTTCTGATGCTTTACCAGGTATCCATTTTTGTATATCGCCAGCGCCGCACTCAGCCCGTTTCTCTGTTTATTGTCGGGAAGGCTGTATCTTATAACCATGCTGTTGGCATTACCGGCGGAGGTAAATTCAACGAATTGCCCATTAGAAGTAAGCTTTACACATTTTTGCCCGGA
>JAQNCM010000289.1 GCA_029237615.1 Mucilaginibacter sp. | reverse complement strand
GGGCGCCAGGATACAGCCTTTGGCCGAATCCAGTTTTGATGCGTGGATAAAGGCGTATCGTCCCAATGAGAATTCAGTTAATACCGGCATCTCTTACTATACCAAAGGCGCTGTGGTGGGCATGCTGCTTGATCTGGAAATTATTAATGATAGCAAAGGGAAAAGCTCACTGGATGATGTGATGAAATACATGTATGATACCTATTACAAACTCAAAAAACGTGGCTACACCGATGTTGAATTTAAACAGGGCCTTGAAAAATTTGCCGGTAAAAACCTGGACGATTTTTACAAAAAATACATCTACGGTTTAACGCCGGTGGATTATAACAAATACCTGGGATATGCAGGCTATAAATTAACCGATGAATTAGCTGCAAATAACGAACCTACTTTAGGAATCACTATTGCAAATAATAACGGCAAAAAAATAGTCACTACCGTATTGCGCGGTAGCGCCGGATGGATTGATGGTATCAACGTAAATGATGAACTTACAGCAATTGACGGTGTCCCGGTAACCGATGTGTCAACAATGTTAAACGGGAAAAAAACAGGTGACAAAATTTCAGTTACCGTCAATCGTGATGGCTTGCCGATGACTCTGCCAGTAACATTATTAAGAAACAATAAGGTTAAATACAAAGTTGAAAGTTTAACTGATACAACTCATCAGCAGCTTTTGGTGCGGAAGAAATGGCTGGCGTTGTAATAGCAGCGGTCCAAGTTTTGTTAGATAAACTGTAAAGTTTTATTCCTACCGATCGACTAATATGCCCAGATCAATAAAAATTTAAAACATTTATGTGCTTTCGGTATTTTATAGATTAGCTAATTAAATCATTTATCTAAAACACGTCGAATTATGAACTCATTACTATATATCATTGCAGTAATCCTTATAATAGGCTGGGCAATTGGATTTTTCTTTACGGCTGTCGGAAGCTTAATACATGTATTACTGGTAATAGCAATTATTGCCCTGGTACTTGGCCTGATAAGAAGACCGACGGCAATTTAAGCGGTATGAAGTAAAACTTAATAAAAGAACGGCCCCTCTCATTTGAGCGGCCGTTTTTTTATGACTCCCAAATTATTTGCTTTCGTGAATGCCTTTTTGGTTAATGCTGCTTTCTGCTATCTGGCTAAGCAGATTATCTGCATTTTTTTCTTCCTGTAAGGTTGCTTCCAGTAAATCCGCGGCTTCAGTATACCCTAATACAGTCGCAAATGTTTTTAGCGTACCATAAGAGGCTATTTCATAATGTTCAACTTTTTGCGCAGCTGAAATGATCCCGGCATCCCTGGTAAAAGAACCTTTTTCGGTGTCTGCGATAATTTCAGTGCCTTCTTTAATCAATCCGGCCATAGCCTCACATTTTTTAGCAACTGCTTTTTCCCCTATTGAAGCAAATGCTTCTTCCAGCCGGCTAACATGATTTTCGGTTTCTGCAAGGTGGTTTTCAATGGCTGTGCGCAATTCTTCAGATGTTGCAGCTTTAGCCATTTTTGGCAGGGCGGAAATCAGGTGTTTTTCGGCCCAATAAATATCTTTTAATTCGTCAATAAATAATTCGTTCAATGCTGATTCTTCCACACCAGTTGCCTGGCTTGCGTTTTTTAATTTAGTTTCCATGGTTAAATGATTTAATTATTTTTATAACAGAAGGAATACATTAATCATACCAACTTTAGTTATTAACTTATTTTATTAATTAATAAAACATAGTATTGTAGTTTAAATGAACTTTTTCGTTTAAAATGAGCGAAATTTTAATAGTGACACGGTCGTCGCAGTACTCATTAAAAGTCCTATATATCAAAATTGCTGCGCATTAGTAAACGCCGAAGCCCGGTACAGTAAGGGTGAACTATCAGGCTCCCTTTTTAGTATTTAAACTTTGCATCAATTGGTCGTAAAGATCATCACCAGTTGCTTTCTGCGGTTTAAGTTTCTTAACAGTGGCCCTTTTGCCCTTTGCTTTTGCCTGGATTATCTTTAGCAGTTCATCGTCATACTCATCCTTAAATTTAGAAACATCGAAGTGCTCGGCATATTGATTAATAAGCGCAAGCCCCATATCCAGTTCTTTTTTGCTTACAGTTACATCTTTGGTAACATTTAATTCCTCCGTACTGCGGATTTCCTGCGCAAAACGGATCCGGGTTACTACCAGCACATTGTCAACCGGATGAACTATGCAAAGTGATTCAGTGCTGCGTAAAACAAAACGTGCCAGCCCTGCTTTTTTCGATTTTATAAGCGCCTGCACCAGGAGGGCATAGGCTTTATTGTTTTTGGTATCCGGCTCGGTATAATACGAAGTTTCGTAGTACATCGGGTTTACATCTTCAATATCAACAAAGCTTTCAATCTCAATGACCTTGCTTTTTTCAGGAGCCGCATCTTCAAAGTCCTGATCCTCCATTATCACATAATCATCATTCAGCTTGTAGCCTTTAACAATTTTGTCATAGGGCACTTCTTTATGGGTACGCTCATTTACCCGCTGGTAACGGATACGCGCATGATCACGGCTATCCAGCATATCAAAATCAAGTGAACTGGTTTGAATAGCAGAATATAATTTTACCGGTATACTTACTAAACCAAAACCAAGCGAACCTTTCCAGATAGATCTCATAACCAATGTACTTAATGATTATGTATAACGATTGAAAAGTTAAAGGGTTTTAGTAAATGGTGGTAGAAGAAAGGTGAACAGTAGGAATGATTTTTTTAAAAATTCTGCTAATTTTCCGTAGTTTAATTGTGTGTTACGGGAATAACAAAGAAGCCTATTAAAAATAAATCAATTATGACTGAAATGAAAACAAAGCCAACTGAAGTTTCCGTTGAGACTTTTTTGGAAAAGACAGATAATAAAACACGCGAAGATTGCAATAAACTTATTGACCTGATGGAACGAATAACCGGTGAAAAACCGAAAATGTGGGGACCATCAATCATTGGATTTGGCCAATATCATTATAAATATGCCAGCGGGCACCAGGGCGATATCTGTTTAACCGGCTTCTCCCCGAGAAAAGGAAATCTTTCCCTGTATTTACTTGCCGGTTTTGAAGGCCAGGCAGACCTGCTGAGCAGACTAGGAAAGCACAAGGCCGGGAAAGGTTGCCTTTATATTAAAAAACTTGAAGATGTGGATATGGTTGTGCTGGAGAACCTGGTAGTAAAATCAATAGATTCTATACAGAAAAAAATAGCGGAAGGTAAGGAAGCCACTAAGAAATAATGGCACTTACCTCAGTATATCTCATTTTATAATCTTAAAGTGATCATAGAAAACAAATACGCATTTTATAATCACTTCCCCTCCAAATACTTCCTCGCAATCTCCGGGTAAACAACATTCATATAATCATTTGCCTTGCCTTCATGGTTAAAAATGCCTTCCCATGAATTAAGCGGCTCCCATATAAAGGAGCCAATGGCTTTGCCGTTTGGAACGTTAAATGCAATATCATTCACTTCACGTTTAAGCTGTGAATATTCGGCTACCATCACTTGCTGCGGATATCTGTTGGCCAGATCAGCCATGTTGTTTTTCAGATCAGCCGGTGTGCCATGCCATTTTGGGTAGTAGGATAGACCAATTACATCAAAAGGAACGTGGCGTTTAGCCATGTTGTCAAGGAAAAAGCGGGCCTCCGGGTTTTGCCCGCCCAAAGCAATGTGCAACATAATAGTAGTTTTAGGGCTAACGGCCCGCACACCTCTAAATCCTGCATATATTAATTGGGCAAGGCTGTCGAGGTCATTGATCTCACCATCCGGCCATACCATGCCATGATTAATTTCATTACCAACCTGTACCATATCGGGGGTGGTGCCCTGGTCCTTTAACTGTTGCATTACATCAACCGTATAATCGTACAGCGATTTTTTAAGCGTAGTAAAATCTTTACCTACCCAGGCGGCCGGTTTATTTTGCTGCTGCGGATCGGCCCAGTAATCACTATAATGAAAATCAAGCAAAAACTTCATGCCGGCAGCTTTTATTCGTTTCGCCATTTGTTTGGTATGTTCCAAATCGCAAAAGCCAATTTTTGGTGAATATCCTTTGGGGTTCGCTGGATTGTTAAATATCCGCAGACGTATATAGTTAAAACCGTGTGCCTTCATTATCTCAATCGGGTCACCTTGTACGCCGTTATCTGAAAATTTTATGCCCCTGCTTTCCATTTCCGGCAAAAAAGAGATATCCGCGCCCAGTATTTTATCTGTAACTCTTTTGGGTTGATATTTATCGTGCATAACTACATGTGCTATGCCCGGCTGTACCGTATGGATTTCTGTCGATCCTGTGTATAAGCTATCAGCTGTTGCGGCAAATTTAACTATTCCCCTTATACGGCCGGTTTGTAATATTACGCGGATACTGCTATTAAGCTTAACTTGCCAGGTACTATCAGTGTGAGGTATGTTTCCAAAGTTAGTGCTGCCATTTATATTAACAATTTTAGCATTTCCCGTTATATGCAGCGTGACAGGGATGTTTGCAGCAGCCACGCTATCCCCACGACTATCGATGATTTTAATGCTAATCAGTGCCTCATCCTTGCCATCAGCAATCATTGTTGTTTTGTAGGGTGTTACCTGTATTTCTGAAGGAACGCCGGGCGGCTTGGGTTTTCTCCGCCCTTGTGCATTGACAGATGTAACTGCTATAAGCATTAAAAAAACAAGTAATAAACTATTTTTCAGCCTGTGACATAACAGGATTGTTGAGTGTTTTGACATAACGGTTTTAATTGGTATGCTAAAATACGCTTTAAAATGTATGGTTGACAATTATTTGAGTGGGGGATTGCTTTTATAACTGATTTTTTACAAAAGGTCGTCATTTTAAATTAACATTATTTGTTTGGATGTCCTTTTTTATGCCACTTTGGGTCTACTTGTTTGCAGAGCTTTCATCGACATATTTTTATGTCCCGTTCGTGGGCTACCCTTCACGACAGGTAGCCTCTAAACGGGGCATAGATACTTATTATCTTTGTCTACAAATAGGTTGCCTCTATAAGGCATTGTTTGGCACCTATGAAAATGCAGGTTTATATCAATAAAAATTGTCCATTATCCGTCCGACTGGGTAGACGATTGTGGTTGAAAAAACAAAAAAATTTAATTCTTACTTTTCCGCCATGGCGGCAACCGATTGTAAAAACCATGCAGCGTGTGGTATCCATTGTTCTGTCCATCGCCATTCATTGCCGGCGGCTTCGGTTTTAAAATCTATCCCGCTCCCGTCACCATTGCCTTCCTTGCCGGTAATGCCGTTTGATACACCGCCGCGTTCGGAACCATGCCCAAAATTAGAATGCATATAAGGCACGTTATTCTTGCCAAAACCATACATAAAACACATGGAGTAAGGATTACAACCCAATATCCATGAGGTTTGGTTTGATGCAAAAGCAGCAAGTGGTTCACTTACACCCCAGTTGCCATTATGCGGATAAACCAGTTTGCCACCAACCAACACAGCCGTTGCAAGTGATGCAAGGCGGGCATTCTCACCCTGCCACCACCAGCCGGTTTCATTATCATGCGGAATAAAAAAGCCATCCTTAACCTCGCCTTTATATAAAAATGACTGCCTTGCATAACCGAAGGGGTTACTCGCTTTATTGGTTACGGTAAGGTTATAATCCAGTGCTTTTTTAACGGTATGTAAGGCTTCGGTTCTTAATGCAGCATCCTTTTCTTTGGTAAGATAACGTGACAGGGCTACTACAGGCAACCCGGCATCCGATGCATGCCAATACGGCCGGTTCGAGTCATTTGAAATAAAATAGCCTTCCGTAGTCATCCTTTTGTTGAGGTTTTGTGCACGTTTCCTTGCTTCATCCCTGTATAACGAGCTATCGGTCGCGATCCAAAGTTCAGTGGCAGCCATCAGAGCGCAGTAATCGTCGATGATGTTCTCCTTGCCATCGTCATCGTATTTGGTATTGTAGACCAACAGGTGGGCAAAGGCGCGTTTAGCACCGTCAAGATATTGCTGCGAAGTAAAATCCCTGTTTTTTTTCCATTGCGAGATCCGGGCCAGCGCGGCAATGGCCATGCCTCCACCTTCACGAAAGGCACATTGATATTCGTCCGTAGTTACGCTGTTGGCACGCAGGCCCGCTATCCGGCGGGCATTGGGGTCTTTATTAAAATAGCTGAAAACGATCATATAAAAATAATCATCCTTTGATAAGGCACGCATCATATAGTCAGCACCATAAAGCGCTTCATTATCAAGCGAATCTTTGATATTCCATTTTTTCAGTAAATCCGGGATACCCTCAGAAGTACTTTCCATTGACCATACAACCAACGGTGTTTGCTGTGGCGACATAAAATTAGCATACGCCAGGTGCGAAAAATATTTACTTACATCGCCGGATGCATCACACCAGCCGCCTCGCATATCAACTGTTTTATCACTTCCAACCATGTGCATCTGCGCATCGGCGGCCAGTTCTACAGGGGTAGTTGCCCGTTGTTTGTTGTAATAATGAATAATGGACGATATGGTTAGCTTAGCCAACGCATTTTCTTCAATCGCAAAAGGATAAGAATTATACACCTTGCCATCAATTACAATATTCAGCCGGTACTTACCGCTTTTATTAAAATCGGAGAAATCTGCTTTGAAGTAAATTTTGCCTGGGGTCCATTCGTCAATACGCTGAGGGCCGTTTAGCAGCCCTGTATATACAGTCTTATTATTAACGGTATTGGTAAGATTGAAAGTCGTTTTACCCAAAAGCGGACGATCAACACTAATCACTGCCGTTTTAGGTCCTTTGCTGTCGAACCCGATTTGATTTACATAAATAACCGACTGGGAAAAAACCGTAGTTGTCAGAATAAAAAACGTGATAAATAAGGCGAAAATCTTTTTCATTATATAATAAGGATGTCTGCCGCAAATTAATCAAAGAATAACAATAATAAATAAAATTCGAATGGAGATATCAAACTGATATAAAGATCAATGAGGGAGTTACTGTGGATGACCTTAAATAACAATTAACTTTGGGTAAAAAAGGGCTTGCTTTGCTCTTCTATTGCTTTTTACCGTTTTCTACGCTTTTTATCTCTTCTTTACGGTCTTTCCTGAAGTCGAAATTCTTAAACTCAGTTGTTTGCGGGATATCCATCGTGTAGCTGTTGAGGGTATCAACCTCGATCGTAACATCATCGGCAATTACATCTATCATATGACCTCCAGCCTCTTTATTATCAGATAAAAAATGGAAGTGATACCCGCTTATGTGGGCTCCTTCCATAAATGCCGGTAATTTATAACCAACAAAGTCACCGCTTACGTTGTGAAATTCGAAAAAGTGCTGCCTGTCAAGCATTGCGGCAAGCGGTAGGTAAGGTTTTTGTTGTACCGGTGGAAATGCCCTTGTTTTTACATAGTTAAACCGACCACGTATGTGAATGGCGTATATACCGTTTTGATTATCAAGCACACTATCCAGGTACTTAAAAAGAGCTGCTTTGTTCATTGCTCTGCCGGGCGTAAATGTTTTATCAGCATGAAAAAAGCAAACCACTGCATAGGCAGTTTTACCGGTATCGCTCATCGGGGTGGTTTTCCCGGTAAACTGGGTCTGGTACATTTTGCCATGCAGTACAATTAGTTCGCCATCCAGCTTTGCCGGTGCACCCAAGCCAAAATCGCCATGCTGCAAAAGTTTCTGATAGGGATAAAAGGCATCATACAAACCGCCAATAAAACCGGCTGCATAACCGGCACTGAATAAGTTACCATTACTATCCTTTGTTTTGTTTTGGGCATTTGCCTTGAATCCGGCGCAGTAAATAAATAGTATGGCTATGTAAAAATGCCTGGTTATTGTTTTCATGTTAAGGTTGATTGAGCGGTAAAGTTTTACTTTCCTTTTACCATGATGTTAAAGTAGTAAATTAACTTTGTTTTATTAAGGAGAAAAATATGAAAGTTGAAATATGGTCAGATGTGATGTGCCCATTCTGTTACATCGGCAAGCGCAGATTTGAAGATGCTTTACAAAATTTTGAAAATAAAGACGACATAGAAATAGAATGGAAGAGCTTTCAGCTTAATCCGGATCTGGAGACTGATCCCTCTATCAATATAGATCAATACCTTGCTGATAAAAAAGGCTGGACGTTGGATTATGCAAAAGAATTGAATGAACATGTTACGCAAATGGCCGCGGAGGTTGGTTTAACATACAATTTTGACAAAGCCGTGGTAGCCAATAGCTTTAACGCACACAGATTTTCGCACTTCGCAAAAAAAAATGGTTTGGGTGTGGCTGCTGAAGAACAATTGTTTAAAGCCTATTTTACAGACGGCAAAAATATCGATGATCTGGATACCCTGGTCGAGTTGGGTAAAGAAATAGGATTGGCTCTGGCCGAAACCCGGCAAATATTGGCAGGCAACGCTTATGCTGATGAAGTAAAACATGACATTGCCGAAGCACAGTCTTTAGGCATTCACGGTGTGCCGTTTTTTGTAATGAACGGCAAATATGCTGTATCCGGTGCACAGGCTGTCCCGGTTTTTGAGCAAACTTTGCAAAAAGCTTTTGACGAATGGCAAAAGGAAAATTCAAAACCAAAACTGGAAATTATTGAAGGTGAATCCTGCGGACCTGACGGGAATTGCTAAATTATTTTTATCAGCCCAAATATTATTGCCTGATACCGGAAACCCTATATTTGGTAAATGAATAGATTTACCTATTTTTGTTAATCTTAGTGTATTTAATACACTAAGATTAACGACTGAAACAGATATGGATACAACAGTCCGGCCAATTAACATTCATAAAACCACCCTGCGGATTGCCGTTGGGGTTTTATTTTTTATGGCTGGATTGTGTTTTGCCAGCTGGGCGTCGCGCATAGCAACTGTTCAGCAAACAATGGGGCTTTCCGATGCTGCTTTAGGCGCTGTGCTGTTTTCATTGCCGGTTGGGTTAATGTGCTCGCTGCCCTTTTCTGGCTGGATGATCACTAAAATTGGCAGTAAAAGATTGCTGCTTTTGGCCATATTGGTATATGGTACCGCGCTGGTAAGTTTAGGGCTGGCACAAAATACTTTTCAATTGGTAATTTGCCTGGTATGTTACGGTTTTGCCAGCAATGCTGTTAATATTTCGGTTAATACCCAGGCTGTTGCTGCCGAACGGCTTCATGAAAAACCGATCATGGCCTCTTTTCATGGTTTGTGGAGCCTCGCCGGCTTTACCGGGGCAGG
>JAQNCM010000264.1 GCA_029237615.1 Mucilaginibacter sp. | reverse complement strand
CTGTCTTCTATCTGGAACCATGCAGAAAGCAAAGCTAAACACATGGATGAATGGGTTGACTTAATGACTTGGACAATATTTGCAAATCTTCATTCTAAAGCGGAACGTGATTTTCAAGATGGCAAGAAAAAAATAAGCACAAATCAAATTGACAAAGAGGAGGTGAAAAATAGGCTTATTGAAAATCTCCAAAAAGAGGGCTACGAAGATATGCTTAGGGAGTTTAAGCTGGACAACCCGACATATTAATCCGAGGCTGGTGCGCGCGTGTCGCGTGTGAAAAAGCAGTAAGATGTTGAATAACAGAGCCTGGTAATGGTCAATTTGGATTTAATAATAATTATTATAAATCATTTCTAAATCAAGCAGAAGCATTAGTCAAACCGACAGCAGCCGATATTTTCTTTTTAACACCTAATACAAATCCATATCCTTCTATAAGTGGCAGAACTTACACAGCAATCCCTTTTAGCGGTTTCGTTAATACAAACGATAGTGTAATCATTCCCCAAAATTAGCAATATGAAAAAAAACTTTTAGCAGCGATTTTAGTCAGTTTTTTTAGTTGTTCTAATGTATCAGAAAAAATAAATATGCTTTCATTTCAAAATAGGTGGGGTATTGCATTTTATATTTATCCGAAACCAGATGGTGATTGTAATTACCAATCTTTTTTTCTTCCTCTAAAAAATAATGCGGATACAAGATTGATTACCGATTCGTCATCAATCTTTGATTTTGAATATGGACCAGGAATAGGTTTTAATTCTAATAATCCCATTTTTTGGGATCAAATACAATTAGCAAACCCTTTAAAATATGTTTTTGAAAAAAAGGACAATATCATATTATATATTGGGAGTTTATGAAATTAAAGTTTTCAGAAAAACATCTTGATGACGAACCGAAATTCCAAAATTTAATAATTGATACATTAACCCGAACAAAAAAGCAGCTACAGATTTATTATTCTCAATTATCAAGAAAGATTTATGTTGATACGGCATTTGGGGGGGGATATATAAATCAATGGAATAATCCGAAATTTAGATTAAGAATGAAAAAGTTTCAGATGCCATGTTTTTTAGCTCTCCCACAACCGCAAGGGCTTTTGAAACTACTACAAGGCTCTTGCCTTGTGGCCCGTAACCAGGTAGCCCCCATACGGGTAAACGAAAAGTAAGTTAAACAGCAACGTGGCCTAGCGCTGGGTTTTGTTATTTATAAAGCAGGCTTTGTAATTTGTTTTTAGCCAATAGGCATCCATCATAGAATCGATACATTTCTTACCTTCTTTGGGCTGGGCATTATCTTATGATTATTTTAAAATAGGGGTAATACGGATAAGGCTATATCATCTTAAAATGTGCGAAGCTTTCCGCTAAATAAAGAGATCGATTATGCAAGATTTTTTGTGGTGGGTTTTATGCGATGTTAATACGCTATACCTACCTTAAAAAATTGATTCAATCAAAATAGTGGTATCTCTCAGCGGGAAAAATATTATATTTGTTTTAGTAATTAATTTCATAATAGCTAACTTAAACCTTTACCACAAATTGAACAAATGAAAAAACTTTTCTTCCCTGCACTTGCGTCAATTTTATTATTCACCGCCTGTTCCAAAAAAAACAATGTAGCTCCGGTTCCAATACAAAGCATAAATGGCGCTGATTATACCACCGTAGTAATTGGCAGCCAAACCTGGACATCACAAAACTATGACGGTCCTGGCGGTGTTTACTATACAGGGATGCTCTGGAGCGTTTCAGGTTCGGTGAAGCTTTACTCAATTGCCGAAGCTAATGCAATTCCGCTACCCGCAGGCTGGCGTTTACCCACCGAGAATGATTTTTATAATATATTACTAGCTGTAGGTGGAAAAAGAATATCCGACGGAGCAGGAGGTACAGCCGTAACAGGAGCAAGTGGTGACCCGGTTAATACCTTAATCTCAAAAAACGGCTGGGCCACCACAAGCGGCACCAATAGTTCCGGTTTCAATGCTTTAGCATTAGGATATTATAACGGTGTGTACCAGGGATATGGGAATGCTGCAGTGTTCATTGGCTCAACGGTTTTTAATGGATATCTTATGAGTTTATATCTTTATGATAACAATTATGGCTATACCGCAATTTTAACAGGCAACATAACTTCATCAACAGACCGGGCTTCTATCCGTTTTGTGAAGGATAACTAATATAGTTCCGGGTTGAGTATATTTATTAGCAAAATTATTAGCTATACGTTTACTGGAAACTATTGCTCATTTGAAACAACGGCAAATACATTGCAATTAATATTATGCCAACAATTAATCCCAAAAAAATGATTATTAATGGTTCCATCATGCTGCTCAGTGTGGAAGTTTTGTATTCCACCTCATCAATATATTGCTCGGAGATCTTGCCGAAGAAATAGTCGAGCTGGTTGGTTTCTTCACCTACTTTCACCAGCTGGATCATTTTGGAGGGATAAACCTTAAACTGTTGCAGGCTCTCATGCAGGGATTTGCCTTTCATGATGTCGTCTTCTACCTTTTGCAGAGAGGATTCTATCGGATAATACCGGATCATCTGCCGGATAAGGGCTATGGCACGCAACAAGGGCAATTTGGCGTTAATAAGCAGCCGCATGGAGTTACAGAACCTTGCCAGGTAAATCTTTTGTACCAAGTTACCGATCAGCGGGGTACGCAGCACAATTTTGGAAAATACTTCCCGGAACTTTTTCGTTTTACGGGTAAACAGGATAAAACCGGTAATAAGCAATAAAAGAATGATCACCCGCCAAAAATTATTTTCCATGGCATTGGAGACCCCTATGATCTTTTCGGTGATCCAGGGTAACTGGCCTCCAAAGCGCCGGAAGACATCGCCAAACATGGGAACCACAAACTTGAGCATAAAAAATACGGCACCTAATGAAGAAGTCATTACTACACAGGGATAAGTAAGCGCTGATACAATTTTACGACGCTGTTTGATCTTGTTCTGGTAAAATTTAGCAAGGTCCTGCAAAACCTCGATGAGCTTGCCGGTTTCCTCCCCTATCTGCAAGCTATAAACTTCATATAAAGAGAATTTACCGGATTGCTGCAAGGCTTGCGAAAAGGTGGTGCCGCCTAATACCCAATCCTGTATCTTTTGATATAATTCCTTATCTTTTTCTTTTTGCAGGTCTGCGGTGATCAGCTCGAAACTGCTTTTTAAATTAATGCCGGCCTGCAACAAAGAACTTAGCTCCAGATACAGGGACTCCTTCTTTTTATCGCTGAGCTCCTTGCTGCCCAAACTGATGTCGCGGTTCAGCAGCGCTATCAGGCCGCCATTGTCTTCGGTTTTAGACAGTTTAATAACCTTCTTCTTTTCGTACCTGCTGAGGTCAATTGATGGCATTGGGATTTCTTTTAATAAGGTTTACAGAACTATAGCTTTTATGGTAATGATGGGGGATTTTTTCATTTTGATACAACAGTGTAAAACTAAGATCATCTAACCGGTTTTGCTCATCGATGTCCTGTATATCGTTTACTGTTATGGACTCAAAGCTCGTTTGTACCAGCTGTGTTTCGACTTTAAAGGTATCTGTTTTAACAGACTCCCTGGTAATAAAACCCTGGTTAAAAGTATACTTTATTATTTTCTGTTCACTTTTTAAGGTAAGGCCATGGGGCATTTTCAGAATAACATCAGCCTGGTCGAAATCTCTTTTTAATATATGATCTAAACTTATTAATACACCCATATCTTCATTTTTTAAAGTAAACGACCGGTATGACTTGACAATGATGGAATAGGAAGTATAAGTAATACCGATCAGCAGGGCACTGATTAACATGGTGATCGTTACCTCGAGAATCGTAAATGCCTGAACTTTTTGTTTAATCATTTTATCATTCGATTACTTTTTCCAGTTCGGCTATTTTTTGCTGGTTCTGGTCGTAGACCGTCAGGTGAATATCTGTTAAGCTGCTGTTCTGTAGGTACGGTTTCACTTCCTGCTCTATCCTGAAATCATCCACATCAAATGTCTTGATCGTATTGGCGGCACTGTGCTCGACGGTGAACATTGTTTCCTGTAATAAATCCTGTGCCCGGAGCTTTTTTGCTGATAAGGAAAGGCGCAGCACATTAGTGTAGATCATCATGGCAATACCAAAAACGATCACGATAATAACCATAGATACGATCACCTCAAGTATTGTGGAAGCTTTAATCTTCACTATTAATTTGCCTCCAGCCATTGTAATATCTTTTTTCTTTTTCCTGCAACAGGGAGCAGGTCACTTGTTAAATAATATGGTGATAAAGACTGTACATTTATTTGTGCATCAATCAGGTAATTAGGATAATATTTGTAATTCTTTTTATAGACAAATGAATTTGTATAAACACTTCCATTTATAACGGATGAATCGGTGAATTTGAGAATACTTTGCGAGTAAATTTGCCCCGTAATGACAACATTTTTTCCAATCGTGATCGTTGCGCCAATTGAACTTTTGTTTCTTTCGTATGTAAAAATAATTCCTTTAAAATTGATATTGGAGTCTATAGTAATTTGCGGAAATGTCCCTGCAACCGATGCATTAGTTCTCAGTATACCCAATGCTGAAGGGTAATCAAATTTACAATTCGACTCAATATGAATAGAATCAGAAGCAAATAGTTGGCAGTTTCCGTGAAATCCATTTTTGACTATAATGGATTTGGCATAAACTATAATATTATTTAACATGGCAGAGCTATCAATAATCAACAAAGTGTCAGAAATAAGGATGATGTTCCCATCAAGCTTAACATTATTTAAAACTGTCTTTTTTTTATTTAGGCTAAAAAGATGTACAGCAGATAAATACGAACATTTCATAGAATCCGTTTTAAGAGATGTATCACCTGAATGTTTCTGTTCTAATAATAATAATTCTTGTAAGCGATCTTTATTTAAAGAAGGCATGGTTCTTTCACTAAGGTATTTGTGTCCGATAACCATTTGTTTATCGCCCTGATATTCCTTACCGTCGATATTCGCCTGTGTAATACCGGCCTTGGGTAAATAGGCATTTCCTTTAATAAGCATTTTTCCGCTTACTGACAAAGGGATATCGTTATCTGTTAAGTAAAGAGCTGCCCATTTAGTCGAATCCAGAACATAACCTATTGAAAATGTTTTATATAAGGTATCCTTTTGTATAAACGCTTTCACTATGCCAACATCATATAAACCCCAGGTAGTTTTTTCTATTGAAATAGAATCCGCGTCACCGCCAAAAAGGCTAAAGGTTTTTCCTTTGTTATAAGCGGTGTCATCACCTGCCAGTAAAATATTGACGCCGGAACTCAAATTATTTGCCAGTTTATCATACCGGATTTTTTGCTGGTATTGTATTTTGTAAAAATAAGCGGCTACAATCAAAGAAGAACAAATCAGCCCGATCACCAAAGCGATGATGATAACAATATAAAGGGCCGATGCTTTGAGCATGTTGATGTGGATTACTTCGTGGTTTTTTTTGTTGAGTCAGCTACAGAATGTTTGAACTTCTTGCGGAGGATAGGCAGCCTTTTCCAGAAAGGTGAAGACTTTCTAATAATCACTTTACCGCTTTTCCAATGAACGGATTCTTTTAAAGTCCCGTCTTCATTCCAGGTTTTCCATAAGCCGTTTTTAAGGCCCCGTATAAAATATCCCTGTTCTTTCAAGCTTTTATCCGGGTAATATTCCATGTAATTTCCATCCAGCAACTTACCGTTGTACCCGCCCTGGGTGGAATGGATCCCGTTGGCATAGTACCAGAAGTAATATAAGCCGGGTTTCGGTGAAGAAACGGCAGCTACCTCGTTGATTTCAGCGACAATCGTTTTATCCGGTGCTGTAATACGTACCTTAGTACTCATTTCCGGCATTTTTTGGGCACAGGCATGATAAGCCGTAAAGAAAAAGACGATTACTATTATTCTTTTCATAATTGGGATGCCCTTATTGCTATAAACTTTATTTTACCGTTAAAGCTGATCTTGATGGAATCGCGCAGGTTTTTAATGAGTTTGACCTGGTCTTTGGTTTCCCCTTCCGAAAACATTTCATCCTTGCCGTTGATGCTGACCAATGCGATCAGTTTCTTTGATCCGGGGTTACGGATATAGCCGGAATACCGGATAAAGCCCCAGTTAAAGGGGGGTATTAAGGTTGATGACGGGCCGCGTTTTTGTAAAAGTCTCTTTAGGGGCAGTTCCGTGGTGTCTTTTTGTTTAACCAGGCCAAAAGGATCCCTGTAATTCAACAGCAACCGGGTAGTATCCTTAACCATCGTATAATCATTATAGGGCTCCTTTTGTAAAACGGCGGCCACAGCAGGTGCTTTTTCACTATCATCTCCGCCTGCAGCCGCAAATACGCGGTAAATGATCAGTCCCCACACCATCAGCACCGCGAAGCCTAAAAAATAAGTTAGCTTTTTGTTTTTCATGCAGCGATATTTTACTGTAAAACAAAGTTCCTTAAAATGCTCGGCGTACTTTCATTTCCTGCCGCGTCAATGGCTGTAACCTTCCAGTAGACTTTGGTCCGGGAAGTCCCGGTATTAAAGGTATAATTCGTAGTGGTTACTGCTACAGGAAAATTCTGGTTATACAGGGTAGTGGAATCGCTCTGGAAAACATATACTTTGTATTTGACAGCAGTTGCCGCAGCATTCCATTGCAGGGAAACCGGTAAACTGACCGTTTTGGCATTAGCCGGTGAAATTAAAGTTACCGCTGCGGGCGGCGTGTGATCGTAAGTAATAATATTAACAGCGGACCATTGCGCCTGGGCGGTATCATTTTCCGCGCGTACCCGCCACTGATAGACCTGGTCTTTAGGAAAAGTAAAGGCTACCTGCTGACCGGTATAAGTTTGGTTCAGCACCGCCGCACTTTCATTTGCAAAGTTGTTGGTGTCAACTTCCAGCTGGTACTTAGTGGCTCCATACAGGCTGCCCCACTGAAAGGAGATATTGCTTTGATTGGTAAGGGAATTATTGGCCGGGGCGATCAATTGCACGGATTGTTGTTTAATAGAAGACAGCACTACATTAAAAGTCTTTGGCGTACTATAAGCGGTTTGGGAGCTGCCGTTTTCGGCCATTACCCGCCATTGATAGGTGCCAGGACTCAGGGTAAAAGAAAATTTATTGCGTGTTACGATGGTATCCAGAACCAAACTACCGGGCGAGGCAAAATTGGGCATTACCACTTGAAGGTGATAAGAGATAGCATGGTCAACCTGATCCCACCAAAAATTGATAGTATAACTGGTACTGGTGAACTGATCTGCAGGGGCTTCCGTTGTTACCTGGCTTTTACTGATAGAAGGTTCTATGATATCCTCGCAGGAAGATAAGCAACCTATACAGCAAATTAAAAACAGGTATAGATAAAGTAAAGGTCTAAGTTTCATTAACGACTAAATTACAAACTTCCTTGATATTTAGTATGGATTTGGAGTAATTTAAGTGCGTTTTATTCATTGCGTTAATAGAAGAGATTGAGACATGGGAAATCTTATCAGGATTTATCAAGCACTTGAACTGATGAAACCAAACCGCTTTTGACTATTCCCGACGTCACAAAGTGGTTTAAAACTTCAAAAGCGACTGTCCATAATTGGATAAACCGGGGCATCATTGAGGGATAAAAGTTGGTAAGAACCGTTATTTTACCGAGAATGAATTAGTAGGTATTCTTTACTTCTTGAAGATTCGGGATTAACAATCACTTATATTAAATAAGAACAAATGGAGGATGTCAAAAGTGCCTACCCATGCAAGGTGGTGGTTATGTATCCGTTTGAGCCAGTCAATAACGGTTATTCGAGAATCTAAAGACTGTTGTCAACAAGGTAATAAGTCCTTAAATGGGTAATACCTTAAGATGATTAAGTAAAGAGCCTGCTGTCAACAGGCTCTTTACTTTAGGACACTTCCGGAAATACTAAGTGGATTGTCCTCGAACAACACTTACTCTGTAAAATAATGTTCGGCTGAGTATATGAAAAACTCAAAAGTCCGTTGCTTTTCATCGTCAACATAAATAGTTTCGAAGATACCATCAACAAATTTGTTATAAACACGTTGGCCATGCATAATTTGGAGTTCAGTGATATCTTCGATCAGGCCGGGACCATTATAAACATGGGCTACGATTATCATTGCATTACCCAACAGTTCCCCGTCCGGGTCGATCCGTGAAAGGATTTCCCAAAAGGCGACTTCGGTATCATCCGAATAGGATCCCAGCCCTACGGCGATCAGCAGCTTCTTCGCCTCTTCAGCATCCTGTATGGTGCGAACAAGGATTCCGAGGATATGGTTCATTTTAACCGTATTTTTGGTTGCCTGAATCCAGCAACCGAGGTCGATATCAAGTGCCGTGCGTTTGTCGGTTAGTTGGATTTCAACTTCTTCATACAATGCTTCCCGCGTAGTGATTTTGTACTCCCCGGCATTGTGGACTACGACCGCTTCTTTGTCGTCGGTTATAATCCTGATCTCGATATCTTCTGGTTGGCATTTGAAATACGTTAGTGCGGCTTCGTTAAATATACTCATTGGAATGGCTCGTGTTTTATTGGTTGCTTTCATGTTGTTAATTGAATCTATGGTTTAAATTTTAAATGTTTAAACAACAAAAGTTTAAACTTATATTGTTACTTAGACTCTTTTGGCTGGTCAGCATCATTTTGTTTCGCTGTGTTTGTCAGCAAGGCCACAGCATCCCTCTCTGATTGAGCCAACTCGAGTGGATCAAAGTTTAATGTTGCTGGAAAGGTGCTTAGAATAATGGTTTTAATGCCAGGCATAAAAGCCTGTAGCTCCAAGTGCAGGAACTTCTTGCCGTTTTCGTCATCGACTATTTCGCACTGTAAGATATTTTTTTGTTCATTAAAGACTTAATATCCTCTTCTTTACCTGTGAATTTTCTTATTTGCGATTTACTACCTTTAGGTCGACCCAAAATTTGACCTTCAGCTTTGCGTCTGGCAAGCGCCTCCTTAGTCCGTTGAGAAATTAGATTACGTTCTATTTCTGCGGACAATCCAAAGGCAAACGCAAAAACTTTTGAACATATATTATTGCCTAATTGATAGTTTTCTTTAACTGTATATACCCATTCAACCAAATTTTCCGAATCGTATCCTCATCTCCTTGTCCTTCCCGCAGCGTTGCGCTTGGTTTATTGGCATAATACCAATTTTTGTGGTCTAGCGGCGATGTTGTTTGACGGCCGCCCGGCATTTCCAAATGGCCATTAATATCTGTTTTCTTAACCCAATTGTATGCATAGATCAGCCAGTTGGTACGATATTGTTTATTTTGATGGGCAAACCAGGTTATCTCATCATAACCCCAAACCCAAAACGGGATGTCACCGGCTTTTTCTTCACCAGGGTGTTTGCTAACCCCAAAGTTATCAAACTCAACCAGGTATGGAAGGTGCTCGCATGACCATCCGCTGGGTGTGATACCACCTTTACTTCTCCCGTAAAGCGCATCTGTGTACCCGACTTTTAATATTGCTTCTTCTGGCTGTCCGGGTATTTCCATTATTCTTAACGGGAAAGCATGAAAGTCCATTAACAATTTCCCATTACGCACAAAGCCGCCACCAGGAACATGTGAGTCGCACAATACCAGGTGCCGGCGGGCATGTTTAGCAGCATAACCCCTTATTAAGGTTAGTAGCTCATCATAATTATCAAGGTCGGGGTCGTTCTTGTTCATGAGTTCTACCTGTCCAAAGTGAATGCCTTCAATACCAATATTGATATAAGATACTGCAAGGAAGTAGAAATAAAGTTTGGTCTCTAACCGGCTTACATCAGGTACCGATCCGCTCCCCCATTGATTTTTAAATTTCCCGTCAGGGTATAGCATCTCCTCATACCTAAAATTTCTCTTTTCTATCGGTACCCTTAAGGCGGTAAATGCCCAACCGGGTATGCTTAGCTGATCAACCTGGCTGGTGACTATTTCAAAAATGCAAGCTTGCAATATTATATCCGGATCGCTTTCATGTACTTTTTTTGCAAGTTCCTTTTCCTGCTGCAGGTTTTTCGGAATATCAGCCTCTTCACCCCACTGGCATACACTTCTTCCAATAAATTTAGCCCCAATATTTTTTATCATTCGAAGATTGTCGTCAAAATCACCTTTTCCGACAAGCAAACTTTGCATTGTAATTGACCGGTCGAGGTAATTCTCTAATACACTTCTTGAAATCGTCGCGTTGAATTTATAGTCTTTTTTATTCGACCAGGTAACAGGCGTTCCGCTCGTGCCAGAGTTTAGCGAGCTTGCTCCGGCATATATGGCAAGGCAAAGACCTGTTAAAGCCAGGATAAAAAGCCTGGCCCGCACTATTGAACGGAACCTGTTTGAAAGTGTTTGTTTTAAGGTATTCATTGTTATTGTCAGTAATGGAAACTATTTATGGTATTTCTTGTAATTTTTTAAAACCATCAATAAATTTTAACAACATCAATAAAAATGCGTTCGGTATCTCACTCCCGAACGCATCTGTAATCAATAAATTGATAACATCAACTAAATTAGATTATAAGCAGGTTTATAAAAAATTTATGATATGGCTCAAAGAAATGTTTATTTCTTAATCAATGATTAATAAACCATTAATAACACCAAATATTAAAAAATTGATGGTGATTGGCTGTAAATTTAAGCCGGCGTTATGCCTCTGGTATCCTATTCCCGGATTGGTCTAATACCATTCGCAGATGGCAACAAATTAATCCGGAAGTAATCTCATCTTTTCCAATTCTCCCTGAGGCAGCGGCTTTTGTTTTGTTCTTTCAAACAAATAATTACCGATCACCAGGCAATCCATTTCCATATGCATAAAACAACGGTAAGCATCCTGGGGTGTACACACAATTGGCTCACCCCTTAAATTAAAGGAGGTATTAATTAATAAACTGCAATCCGTCAGTTTTTTAAAACTAGTGATCAGCTGCCAAAATTTCGGGTTATCTTCTTTGCTGACAGTTTGAATTCTCGCCGAATAATCAACGTGCGTAACTGACTGGATTTCGGAACGGATATGATATAAGCGGTCATAAAGGGGGAGCCCGTAATAGTTTTCGGGTTTCTCTTTCCGCAACTCATCTTTTAATGAGCTCACAAAGAGCATATAGGGAGAGTTTAAACTTGTTTTGAAATAGCGGCCTGTGTCTTCCAGTAATACACTTGGTGCAAACGGCCTGAATTCTTCCCGTGCCTTTATCTTCAAATTGATGGTTTTTTGCATTTCAGGATTCCGGGGATCAGCCAGTATGCTTCTGTTACCCAGCGCCCTTGGACCAAACTCCATTCTGTCCTGGAACCAGCCGACT
>JAQNCM010000701.1 GCA_029237615.1 Mucilaginibacter sp. | reverse complement strand
GCCGGCACCTTCGCTTTGCCTGGACGCCTCCACGCCTCGCCTTTTTTCCGCCCCTTTTTTCCGCCTACCAGACCATTTTATCTAATATTGCTATAATGGCTTCTGACCGCTTTTCGGCTTCAAAATGCGATGGCGTCAGATGAGGACGTCTTCCTCGGGTGCGGCCTTGTCCACGTACTCCCCGTAGCGCTTGCGGACGCTGAAGCCTTTGGGCCAGGAAAGGTCCTTCAGCCACGGCCGTAGTTTCTCCACCAGGGCATCGGCATCGGGGCAGCTCAGGAACAGCCGACACTCGCCTGCCGCGCCGTAATCATGGCCTTCAAGGTTGCCTACCGCCGGCAGCTCGGAATTCACGTCCACGAGCAGTGCATCAAGCTGGTCCATCAGCCGATTGACCGCCTGTTTCTCGGCCTTGCTCCCCTTCGATTTGGGGTCGGCAAGTGAGAGTCGGATGACGACCGTGTTACCCTTCACAGTTTGGCCATTTGGCAGCCCGTTGTGCCTCTGCCGGTGTTTCTCCGCTTTGGCGAGTTGCAGCCAATGAATTCCGGGCGGTAGCGGCCAAACCTTGATGAAACGGAACCCCCTCAGGCCGTGTTTTTTCACTCGCTCGACGAAGTTTTCAGTCACGTAGGCGACGGGCGACTCGGGCAACACGAAAATCGTCAGCCCCTCCAGCTGCCGCGGATCGAATTCGTAGCGCTCTATAGTGGAAGCGGTGATCGGCTCGATATTCCAGCGGATTTCCGAACGTTTCAGATCGAGCACATCGGCAACCTTCGTGACATTAAAGTGGTAGTACGCGCCTAACGGAGAAGCCAACGGCAGGATTTCGCCGTTAGGCTCGAGGAGGTCCCGCAGGGCGTCGACGGCCCGCTGACTAAAGGCGGGGTGACTCATTCCCACGCACGGATAGTCGTTGAAATTTCGAACGCGCCCCACCACCTCCACTGGCACCCACTTCGGGGCCAGCCTCAGCATGCGCCAGGTGCGGGTCGTCCGGCCACGAGGCAGCGAGTTCGGGAACTCTCCGACGGCGGCTGTCCCGAAGCCCTCATATTTTGGGTCGTCGAGGATCGGTTGCAGTTTGTAGACCGCGTTTCTGATCTCCATTGCATTCCCTTTTCAAAGAAACTTTCCAGCCAATGCAGCTGATTTCAAGTTTTCCGGGAAGAAAACCGGGACGACTCTGGCTGCTCTGAAAACAAGCCAGAAACCGCCCTTGGAACTCAAATAATGTAGATGAGACCGGCTGCCCTTTTCATCGTTTCGGGTGCGGCGCAGCCGCATGACGACTCTGTCTCGACCCTGCCGTTTTCGTCAGTTTATTGCGGACCCTGTTTCCAAATGTCCCGGTAAAACGCCTTAGCGCCGAAGTGGCAATTACCCGGTCCGATGAGGGTCGGGACAGAGCCGGACGACTCTGAATTACTCGCCTCAATTCAGGAACGCGAAAAGAGGCAATGGGAAAAGGGGTCATAAGCCATTCTGGCAAAAGATTGCAAGGCCTACTCCCGGCGGGCGCGGGGAAGCCGGAAGGGGCACGCCACGGCTGCGCCCGGGCGGAGACGCGGCGGCAATGTGCCAAGCGTAAAGGCGGGGTCAGGGAATTCCCAGCGGAGGGGGTTTCGTGCGTCAGCAACGGAAAAGGTGGCAGGCACGATTCTTGTAAAATGTTGTTTAACATAGACTTGCAGAATAGCCGTACGGCGGGCCTTATTTCCTCAGCATTTTATATTTAATTTATCAAATCTGTTATGAAAAGTGCCTTTAAATCGGTCAAAATCGGTCAAAATCGGTCAAAACCAGAGGCAAAACCCCTGCCGCGGGCTGGGAATGAGGGTGGGGAGTGCGCACGGCGGGGGCGTCGGTCATCGGCATCGGTCAGCGGCAGTCAGCACGGCGTAAGTGTTGGCGCGGTGCGGCCCGGGAATGGCGGCCGTTCGTCCTCGGTGCCTACAGCCGCTGCGAATGCATGCAAATCTGCATGCATTTCCGTCGGCCTAGCGGCGTCCGATGGTATGTTGGAGAGGCTCAAGGGGAGCAGACGACATGGCGGTGAAAACCAAAAAGAAGCAGCCTTCGGCGGCGGGGCGCGTTTCACTCCGCACGGCTCAATCCCTGCAACTCGTTCAAGAGGCAAATGCATCGGACATCAAGAAGCTGTGTGACACGTATGGCCTGCGCCGCGAGGACCTGGGCCGGATGACGGGGTTCTCGCTGCGTGCGCTGGCGGACTGGTCAACAGGCAAACTCCCCAGCGAGCCGGCCAAGCGCCGCCTGCATGAAATCCGCCGGTTGCTGGATTCCCTCGCCCAAGTCGTGAAACCCGAGGCGATTTCGCGCTGGCTGAATACCCGCAATCCGGCTTTCGAGCAGTTGTCGCCGTTCCTGATCATTGAGGTCGGCGAAATCGTCCGGCTTTGGCGGATTGTTCATCATATGAGTTCTGATAGCGTCGATTGACGCATGCGGCCCGCGCCACGGTCATTAGCGCTGGCCTCTGAGATAATCATCCCCTTCGATCGAAACGCCGTTTATCGTTATCTCTTTGCCCCAATACGTCTTGATGCCGGGCGATTTGTGTGCGACCTCGGGTGCCGG
>JAQNCM010000222.1 GCA_029237615.1 Mucilaginibacter sp. | reverse complement strand
TACCCTTCGCTATTTTTTTTCCGGCTATTTCATCTACTCCGGTGGCTTTTTCTGAGATGGCTGTGTAACTAACATCGATACCATATTTGGGTATTCCTAAATTATTTTCAATTGTAAACTTTTTCCAGGCATCGTTTACAGCTATAATTTTACCCGACTCGTTTAATAAAACAATATTTGGCGGCAGTGCATTTAATATTGCAGATTGTCTTGCACTTGCTGCTTGTAGTTCTTCGATGTTTTTTTGTATCTCCAATTGTGCTAGCATTGATGTGGTTACATCCTGATTAAAGCCTATAACGTACGCAGGTTCGTTATTTTCATCAAGCTCAAGCTCGCATTGCGAATTTATATGTCTGATACTCCCGTTTTCATTAACTACTCTGAAAGAGATTTCAGCAACCTGAATTTTGCCCGCGCTATTAAAAAAACTTTTAACTTGCAGTAAATCGGCAGGGTAGATATTTTTTAAAAAATTCTCAAAAGATGGCTTAACTTCATTGTGGTTATATCCAAGAAGCGGGTATATTCCCGCCGACCAATTAATTGTATTAGCTTTAATATCCATTTTCCAAGTGCCAAATTTTGCAATCGATTCGGCTTTGATAAACAGTGCTTCACTTTCAACTATCTTACTTAAATACAACTGTTTATCAATATCCGATTGATGTTTCTCCAGCGCATTTGTAATGGCATTTGGCAAACGTTGAAGCCGGTCTTTCAAAATATAGTCAGATGCCCCCTCTTTTATCACATTTACCGCAAACTCTTCAGAAACAGTAGATGTAATGAGTATAAATGGAATATAAAGTTTGTTTTCTTTTAAGATTTTTAACGCCTCAAGCGAATTGAAGGCGGGCAACGAATGATCAGAAAGAATAATGTTAGGAGCAAAATCTGTTAAAGCCTTTGTAAACCCGGCCCTGGTATCAACAATACGTTTTTCAAATACCAAACCCGATTGTTTCAATATTCTTTCCACCAGTTCGGCATCACTCGGAATATCTTCTATATGTAATATTTTCAAGCAGTAATTCATTTGATTATGAATTTATTTGGTTGTCTGATTGGTAATTAGCCAGTAAAACCCTAATTCAGCTATAGCTTTGGCAAATCCCTCAAAATCAACAGGTTTTACTACATAACTATTTACCCCTAAATTATAACTTGTAATTACATCTTGCTCTTCCTTTGATGAAGTCATAATCACAACAGGTATTGATTTGGTTAAATCATGTGATTTAATTTGCCGCAACACTTCTATTCCATCTACTTTGGGCATTTTAATATCCAATAAAATAACTTTGGGCTTATTTTGTATTTTTCGTTCTACAAAAGCACCCTTTGCAAAAATGAAATCAAGCGCTTCGGCGCCGTCTTTTAAATGAACCACTTTATTAGCCAAATTAACTTTTCTCAATGATCTGATCGTCAGTTCAGCATCATGAATATTATCTTCAACCAGTAATATTTCAACATTGTAATTATCATTCATGATTTAATTTTTAGGTAAACTAAAGTAAAACGTAGCACCAGCATTCTCAGAGGCTTTTGCAGATATCTCCCCTTTATGCTTATCGATTATTCTCTTAACCAAAGCTAATCCTACACCTGATCCTTCAAACTCATCCTGTGAATGCAAGCGCTGAAAAACGCCAAACAATTTATTTGAATAAGCCATATCAAACCCCACACCGTTATCTTTTATGTAATAGATTGTTTTTGCCTCTTCATCCTTAAATCCAATTGTTATTTCAGGGTTGCTCTTTTTTGAAGAGTATTTTATAGCATTGCTTGTCAGATTCAGCAATACTTGCTTTATCATAACCAGGTCTGCTTTTGCTGGCGGCAACGTTTCAACGGTAATTTGATATTTGTTTTCAGGTTCGTGTTGCAGCAATTCATCTGTTACGGTTTTTGCCAGTAGTTCCATGTCAACTTTGTCGCATATTAATTCTTTCTTTCCCAAACGTGAAAATGCAAGAAGATCATCAATTAACTGTCCCATCATTTTGGCATTGGTAATAATATTATTAATAATCCTTTTCCCTTCTGCATCCAACTCCTTACCATAATCCTCTTTTAACATTATTGAATAGCCGTTTATAGCTCGCAAAGGTGTCCTTAAATCATGCGAAACAGAGTAGGAAAAGGCTTCCAATTCATTGTTTACATTTTCGAGCTGCGAAGTTCGTTCTGTTACTTTTTTTTCCAGGTCAAAATACATTTGCGATACTTGTTCAGTCATAATATTAAAGGCGCTTGCCAACTTTCCTAATTCATCATTTTGTGACACATTAACGGCCACCGGTTTTGTATAATTACCTTGTGATATAGCAGTGGCGGCCGCAGTGAGTTTATTAAGCGGCCTTGTAATATTCCGGCTCATTATCCACGCGGCAATAATTCCACCGGTCATAAGTATTAAACCAATAATGGTGATCCAATTTACAAAGCCGGCTATTCCGGTTAATATACTTTGTTCAGAAAATGCGATTGCTATTATCCAATTAGTATTCGGTATAAGCTCTGCTTTTGCAATTATCTTTCCGTTATTTGAATTTCTATATTCTATTAAATTGTTATATCGGCTAATTTTAAATGGCAGTCCGGGGAGTGGTTTTATAAGATCCGTCCAAAGGCTTCCGTCTGCATTTCCGATGTAAATATTAGCTCCTATACCAACGATCTGTGAAAACTGATTCACTGCTTTTTGGGTCACCAATAATGATTTCCATGATATGATATATCCTATTATTTGCTTTTTATCAGTAACCGTTGATATAATGGGATAATATACCGTGTTCTTTACTTTGTATATCTTTCCGATCTTAGTCGAGTCGGGCTCAACTTTTGTAGAAAGAAGTAAGTTTTTTATATTAACCGGCACATCAACGGTTGATTTATTTGAATGAAGCACCGGCGAAAGCTTAGCATTAAGCAAGGTTACTGAAACCCAGGTACTGTCTTTATCTAATTTATCAAGTGCATCCAGCGCCTCATTATTGAATGTTTTTCCGGCTGATTTAAGGAATTGGATTACTCCTGGCTGAGAAGCTGCTGTATTTGATGTTTTTTCAAGAGACTGTGCTGATTGGCCAAGCTGTGAACCCATGTGATCGGTAAGAGAAGTGAGGCGTTCCTGGCCGATTATTAAAGTGGCTTTCTTTAAACTGTAATAGTTGGCATAACCATAAATTACAATTGCTGAGAGTAATAGGATACATATTAAAAGGGTGAAACGTTGTTGTATTGACAGCTTGCTAAACGACAGGAGATTCTTTACCGTTTTCATGAGTTTATTTTTATTCAATAGTTTAGGTCTTAAAAATGATTAATACTCCCTGCTGTTATATGTTAAAAAGATAGATGTTAAGAAACAACTACCAATTCTTAGCACTTAGCTAGCTCGCAATGTCCAAAAATTATCGCTTGGGATTGATAACTCAGCCTCTGTGATCAAATTTAATGATTATTTTTTTTATTTTATACCGTGTTTTAACCCCTTTGTATAATTCCTGGTTGCTTTTTTTCGAAATGCTTAATTTTTTATAAGGAAATTTAAGATTTTTTTTCGCAGCAATTAATTTATTGCATTAATTTAATTATAAATCGTTAAAATTTCGATAAAGCTTCTTGAACTTTTAAGCCATTTTGCCAGTTTGCGCGGCAGGTAAGTTTAATCGCTTTAAAAGTTTCCAATTTTTAAATAATTTTATTTGAGCGATGATAATGTCATTTTTGAACAACATTGTTACATTATGCTCATAGTTGTAGCTTTACTATACCGAATAGGCAGTGTTTAACATTTAGATGAAACTTTACCGCTTATAGTTGGGTTAATAAACTGGAACTTAAAATTACACCCTGCTTATTCCCGCCGAATTAAATTGCAGATCGTACAACTTACGATAGTAGCCGTTTTCTATACGTAGCAGTTCCTGGTGGGTGCCGCTTTCTTTTATTTCACCATGATCAAGCACAATGATCTTATCTGCGTTTTGAATAGTTGAAAGCCTGTGGGCAATCACGATAGCCGTGCGGCCCTGCATAAGCTTGGTGATGGCGTTTTGTATAAGTATCTCTGTCTCGGTATCTACTGATGAGGTGGCTTCGTCCAGTACAAGGATTGTAGGGTTATAGACCAGCGCCCTGATAAACGAAATTAACTGCGCCTGCCCGGCAGATAACGTAGAGCCACGTTCCATCACATTGTATTCGTATCCGCCCGGTAAGCGTTCAATAAATTCGTGTGCGCCAACATCTTTGGCTGCGGCAATAACCTGCTCAAGCGTTATCTCGGGGTTGTTTAAGCTGATGTTATTGGCTATGGTATCAGTAAATAAAAATACATCCTGTATTACCGTAGCTATCCGTGCACGTAAAAAGTTAACATCATAGTCCCTTATATCCTGGCCATCAATGGTAACGCTGCCTTTTGCAATTTCATAAAAGCGGTTCAGTATATTTATGGTGGATGATTTCCCCGCACCGGTGGCGCCTACCAATGCCAGCGTTTTGCCCGGTTCCAAATGGAAACTGATATCCTTTAACACCCAATTCTCGTCATTGTAAGCAAACCAAACATGTTTAAACGCTATTTCGCCCAATAATTTATCAGGCTTTAAGATGCCTGTGTTAACGGCCACTTCATCGGTATCTAACACCTTAAAAATCCTGTCGGCACCCACCATGCCCATTTGCAGCGTATTAAATTTATCTGCCAGCTGCCGTATGGGCCTGAAGAGTATATTTAAATACATGATAAAAGCAAGGATTACCCCCGCAGTAACAGGATGCCCCGGCGTCCCTAAAGCAGCAAGCTGCTGGTCGGATAATATCCGTTTACAGCCATACCATACCAGCAGGCCGATACAAATAGCAAATAGAATTTCAACTACCGGAAAAAATATAGAATAATACCAGTTACTGCGGATATTGGCGTCCCGGTATTTTTTGTTTACTGAAACAAACTTGCGCATTTCCTGGTCTTCACGCGCAAAAACCTGTATCACGCTGATACCCGAAATATGCTCCTGCAAAAATGTATTCAGATGGGCAACCTGGGTTCGTACTTCCTGGAAAGCGGATTTAATGGCCTCCTTAAAAACATAGGTGGAAGCAAACAGGAAAGGCATGGGTATTAATGTAATGAGGGTAAGCTTCCAGTCGATGATGAGCATGTAAACTATTACTGAGATCACCAGCAGCAGATCGCCCATTATAGAAATCAGCCCCTCCGAAAATATATCGGCTATGGTTTCAAGATCCGATACAGTGCGGGTAATGAGCATGCCGATAGGCGTACGATCGAAATATTTAAGCCGTAAACTGGTAATGTGGTTAAATATATCTATCCTCAGATCCTTTATAACAGATTGCCCCAGTAAATTGGTAAGGTAAGTTTGGTAATATTGTGCAATGGTTTGAATAATAAGCTGCCCTATCATCAGTTCCACCATAAACACCAAGCCGCTGTAGTTATCTTTTAAAATATATTTATCCAGCGATAGTTGCATCAGGATGGGTTGCACCAATGCAGATGCTGCCAAAAAAACGGTTAAAAACGCCGAAATAACAAACGTAGCGTTATAAGGCTTTACGTAATGCATTACGCGTCCTAACAATTTCCAATCAAGCGCTTTCCCCGTAACCTCTGACATTTATTTAGGATAGTTTAGTATTTTAGTATTTAGTATCGAGTATTTAGCATTTAGCATTTAGTATCAAGACGGCGGCAAATATCGGATAAAAAATAGCTCGCTATTTGCTATCAGCATAAAATCTCTGTAAAGTTTTACAAGATATCCAGTCCTAATACCAGCTACTTGATACCAGCTACTCAATAAAGCACTTCTGTTAAATACAATCCGCATGCCGGAACGGACATACCGGCGTTGCTTCTGTTTTTGCTTTCTATAATAGCACGTACCGCTTCCGGTGCTATTTCTTTTTTACCTGCCATTAGCAGTGTTCCAACAATAGCACGCACCATATTCCGTAAAAACCGGTCGGCACTTATGGTAAAAACAATGCCGCTATCGGTAACTGTCCATTCAGCTTTTGTTATTTTACAAATATTGGTTTTTACCTGTGTATTTGATTTGCTGAAACAGCTAAAATCAGTATGCTCCATAACTATGGCAGCAGCTTTGTTCATCAGCTCAATATCCGGCTCATCACGCAGTTCCCACGAATAGCCATTTTTAAAAGGATCTTTATTAAAATGGATATGGTATTCATAAGTCCGTAAGGTGGCATCAAACCGGGCATGGGCATCAGCAGCAACAGGGAAAATTCTTTTTACAGCGATGTCTTTGGGAAGGATGGCATTGATACTTCGGATGCAGTCCATAGGGTCCATGGTCGATGGTCGATGGTCTGTGGTAGTTTCGATTCCGGATTCTTCCTCACTATCTCCGGACTTGGGACTCTCGGCTATGGACTCTCTTCCCACATCAAAATGCGCAAAAAACTCACGTGCATGTACACCGGTATCGGTGCGGCCGCAGCCCAATGTTTCTATCGGTTGCCTTAGTATGGTCGACAATTTTTCATTTAAAATCGCCTGAACGCTGACCGCGTTTTTCTGTATCTGCCAGCCATGATAGTTGGTGCCGTCGTACGAAAGTTCAATAAAATAGCGTTGCTTTCCAGTCACAGGGCAAAGGTAGTGATTAGGTTGAATTAAGTGGTTTGGTTGGATTAAGTTGTTAATAGGATTGTGGTACCGGGTAGCTAAAAAATCAAAATTGTTATTGCGGGCGATAGCGCGGCAATCGCATGCTATACAGAACGGCTTTGCAGGGTTTGCGATTGCTTCGTCGTACCTCCAATCCAATGACAAGAATTATAAATAGTTGTTATTCACCAATCACCACTAACTAATATACTCCTTATAAATATGCTCAAACAACAACTTGTTTTCAACAGCCAGATCAAATGGCTGGTTTAAAAAAGTATTGCTGTAGCCAATGGCTTTGGCCAGGTTCTTTAAAACTTTGTAATAGGTTATTTCAATGCCTTCAATCTGCTGCAGGTAAAAAAGTATAAACACATCTTTCTCCAGCGGGGTTTTGCCGCCTTTTATTGCCGTAAGGTAAGCTTCGAGGGTTGTCGCTTTTAAGCTAAGCGTGTTTGTTTTGGATGGATATTCGCTTATTGCCATGTATATTTCATCCATTTGCTTTATCTGGCTTCCGGTATCGTCAATGCCTTCCTGTAGGGCTTGTTTTAAAACCTTTAACGCAGCTATGCCTTTTACTTCATTAAAAAAATGCAATAAGTGGTGTTTGCCGTAATAGATATAATTCAGGTGTTCAAGGAATGTTTTTTTCAACAGGTCATCGTCCAGCTGTACGTCCTTTGGTTGTAAGGAGGATATTCTTTCTCTCATAGTTTTCCGATTAACTTGGTTCAATTAATAATTAAATGTACAACAATAATAGCATTTGCAATGCATCCAACTATAATTAAAACAATCATATCTTTGTCAATAAATTCACTAATATGTTACAACGAATACAAAGTATTTACCTGTTGCTTGCCGCACTGTCACTTTACGCGTTATTCCTTTTTCCGCTGGTGCATAACGTGTACGTAAATGAAAAGCCCGTAACCATTATGGTAACCGGATTGTTCCAGGATATTAACGGACAGCTCACTCATACCGAATTTTTTGTGGGATTAACGATAGCTACAGCCGTTGTTGGGTTGATACCGCTTATTCTCATCTTTTTATACAAAAACCGCAAGCAGCAAATTGCTTTATGCTATGGCGGTATGGTAGTAATTATAGGCTTTAGTTTTTGGATGGCCCAGGCTACCAAGGGCATAATGGGCAGCACACAAATAGATACCCATAACTGGGGAATAGGTCTTTTTTTGTCCTCACTTAGTCTTTTGTTTTTCCTTTTAGCCATCAGCGCCATAAAACGCGACGAAAAGCTGGTAAAATCAGCCGATAGACTACGGTAGTTTACGAATTACGATTTGGGATTGGGTATAACGCACCATTGTCATTGCGAACGCAGCATAGCAATCGCATGCTATACAGGGCAGCTTCTGCAAAGTTCACGATTGCTTCTTCGTTCCTTATAGCAATAGCAAGCGCGCCATTCTAACCCATTCAACCCAACCAACCCTAATTAAACTTCCCAATCCCATCAATCTTCCTAAACGGCTGACTGAAGAAATCACCCACCACAGCGTTAAACTGTTCTTTTTTGTAAACAGGTGTTGAGTGCCCCGAGTTGGGAATGATCCATAGGTAAGAGTTGGGGATGGATTGCGCTATTAACATAGTATGTTTTGGTAATATTACATCATGATCTCCGCCAATAACCAGGGTAGGGCAGCTGATGGTATGCAGCTGCTCAGCAGTAATATGCGGCTCGTAGGATAGCAGGTGCAGCAGTTTCAATTCATTTTTGGTTTTGGCGGTAACAGGTGCTTTTTTTACCTTCTCATTTTCGTCCATAGCCCATTTGTATACAAACGGATCAACGGCGGTAGTATCGGGCCATAAATTAGCACCGGTAACAGCCAGTTTCTTCACCTTATCCGGGTGCCGGATGGCTAATAATAATCCGTTAATGCCGCCGTCGCTCCAGCCTATTACATAGCATTGTTTAAGGTTCAGTTTATCCAGCAGGGCGTTAAGGTCGTCAGTCATCATTTCATAGCTCAATGAATCGGTTGGGTCAACAGATTTGCCCTGTGCGCGGCTGTCGGCGATAATAACCTGGTAGTTTTTAGCAAAGTAAGGTATCTGGTATAAAAAGTTATTGATAGAGCCACCGTTGCCGTGAATAATGAGCAAAGGCTCGCCCTTGCCATAGGTTTCGTAGTACATTTTAAAACCGCGGATGTCGGCATATTTGCCAATTGCCGGGTTGCGGCCGTACATCGTGGTGTCAAAAGGCGATTTACTTTGCTGCGCCAAGCTTATCCTTATCAATAAAGTAAGCAATAAGATGAGGGTTGTTTTTAATTTCATGTGCTGTTAAACTTGTATTAAAATTAGCAAAATTGTTTTCAATTACCTCATATTGAGCGGACAAAATGTTATAATCACAAATAATACATACCGTGTTTGAATTGTAAATAATAATCCCTACCTTTGCGCCCGATTTGGCGATGTAGCCAAATTCGTTATTTAAATTCATGAACCCATTTATTGAACTGGGAATCCGTCATGATATTGTTAATGCCATCTCTGA
>JAQNCM010000212.1 GCA_029237615.1 Mucilaginibacter sp. | reverse complement strand
CTTGTTAAAATTTGATCCACAAATGATCCTGTTTAGAAATGATGCGGAAGCTACCATTGCAGGTGAAGTGCTGATGGGCGCAGGAAAAGACTACCAGGCTGTAATGGGTTTAACGCTTGGCACGGGTTTCGGATCTGCTTACAATAAAAATGGGATCACCAAAGACATTAACCTGGGCAGCGAACCTTATAGGGACAGCATAGCAGATGATTACTTTTCAACACGTTGGTTTTTACGGCGATATAATGAGTTAACCGGTAAAACATTAACTGATGGAGTTAAAGAACTATCCACACTGGCCGAAAAAAGTGACGTTGCGCGGGATATATTTAAGGAGTTCGCAATAAATATGGTTGATTTTCTTTCGCGTCCAATTAAGCAAATAGGGCCGGAAGTTTTGATTATATGCGGCAACATCGCCAAAGCTTCCGCGTTCTTCCTTCCTTATCTTGCTGAGGGATTAAGTTCCACAATCGTTAAGTTGGCTCAGCTTGGCGAACATGCACCCCTGATTGGGGCAGCAGCCATATTCGGTGATGACGGTACCCCGCGCACACTTTAAACCTGTAAACCAACCATAGCCAAATATCATGCAAAAAGCAGCCTTTATTGAAAAGAAGTTTATCGTCAATTTTATTTTTGTAACGTCCCTGTTTTTAATGTGGGGATTATTGCATTCCATGAGCGATGTGCTCAACAAGTATTTCCAGGGAGCATTAAATGTATCAAAGTCTGACTCGGGACTAATACAATTATCCGTTTTTGGGGCCTACTTTATCATGAGTATCCCCGCAGGATATTTTTTAAAGAAGTTTGGGTATAAACCCGGCGTAGTTTTGGGGCTGTCCTTATTTGCCATCGGCACCTTCTTATTTGTGCCGGCGGCCAATGCCGGCTCTTTTGGTTTTTTCAGAATAGCGTTGTTTGTGATGGGTTGCGGAATGGCCACGCTTGAAACGGTTGCACACCCCTTTGCCGCCGCCCTGGGTGATCAGCGAACCAGTGACCGCCGTATTAACTTTTCTCAGTCATTCAACGCATTGGGGGCCACCTTAGGGCCTTTTATTGCTTCCTGGTTTTTGCTGCGTGTAACCGCGGGAAATGCCGCTGATCTTACTTCTGTTAAATACCTTTACGTCAGCATCGGTGGCGTACTTACTTTGCTCATCCTGGCTTTTCTGTTTCTTAAAGTACCTGTATTAGTGGACCCGCATACAACTGTTGCGGCAGTTGACCCAGAGGCGGTTAATGTGGATCTGGCGCCATCTAAAAAGCTATATCAGCACAGGCATTTTGTATGGGCCGTTATTGCGCAGTTTTTTAATGTTGCGGCGCAGGCAGGTACCTGGGCTTTTTTTATCAACTACGGGCACGATGTAATGGGCTTTGACAACCTGTCGGCCGGCCGCTATATGAGTATTTTTATGGCCATGATGATGTTGGGCCGGTTTACCGGTACCTATTTGATGAAGTTTATAGCGCCTAACAAATTATTGGCCTGTTTTGCTTTGGGCAGCGTGGTGATGTGTATCATAGTTGCCCAGGGTTTTGGATGGCCGTCCTATATCGCTTTAATGATGATCAACTTTTTCTTTAGCATCATGTTCCCTACAATTTTTAGCCTCGGCTTGAAAAATTTAGGTAGTCATACCCAGCGGGCATCGTCGTTTATAGCGATGGGTGTTGTAGGAGGGGCATTTTTTCCGTTATTAATGGGTCAAATTGCAAATCATGATGTTGCAAAGGCTTATTATTTACCTATTATATGCTATGCCGTAATATTTTTATTTGGTTATAAGTTGTACAAGGTAAAGCATTAATAACCTTGTAGTTATTAATGGTTGGGTTAATACCGACGTACAATAGCTACCAATTATAAAAGTTTAAAAATAAATTTGCAAAACCGGTTTTATTGATTTATCATTGTCAAGAAAACCGGTTTTGCACTCTTGTAAAATCGAATTCAAACCAAAAATAAACGCTATTAATGAAGAAGAAGCTTATTAAACTAACGGGGCTTTTTGCCTGTTTATTAGTTTTTAATTTTTCCAATGCTCAAACAATAGAGCGGGATGTTCTGCCCAAATGGGCATTTGGAGGCTTTGTAAGGCCCGAAAATATCAACCCGATTATCTCACCAAATCCTGACTCGCAGTTTTTAGACCCCATGTTAAATAAAATGGTTAGGTGGGAAGCTAACTACACGTTTAACCCTGCGGCTACCATTAAATCAGGAAAAATAGTGGTCCTTTACCGGTCGGAAGACAAAACGGGAGTTGAAATAGGAACCCGTACCTCAAGGATCGGCTATGCCGAAAGCAATGACGGGCTTACTTTTAAAAGAAATCCCCGGCCGGTTCTTTTTCCCGGGAATGACAGTCAGAAGGAATTTGAATGGCCGGGTGGCTGTGAGGATCCAAGGGTGGCTGTAACGAAGAACGGAACCTATGTAATGTTTTATACCCAATGGAACCGTAAAGTGCCCCGCCTTGGCGTTGCCACATCAAAAGACCTTGTTACCTGGGTAAAGCACGGCCCAATCTTCCGAAAAGCATATCATGGCAAATTTTTTAATATCCCTCATAAATCTGCTTCCATCCTGACAAAACTGGACGGCGACCGCCAGGTAATTGCGAAGATACACGGGAAATACTGGATGTACTGGGGAGAACTGCATGTATTTGCAGCAACTTCTACCAACCTGGTGGACTGGAGCCCGGTGCTGGATGATCAGGGTGAACTTAAGCAATTGATATCACCCCGCAAAGATTATTTCGATAGTGATCTTACCGAATGCGGTCCGCCGGCAATTATGACAGGCAAAGGGATCATCTTATTTTATAACGGCAAAAACCATCCGGGCGATGGGGGAGACAAGCGGTTTAATGGCAACTCTTACTGTGCCGGACAGGTTTTATTTTCTTTAAATGATCCGACCAAAGCAATTGCCCGGTTGGATGTGCCTTTTTTGCGACCGATGGAGCCCTTTGAAAAAAGCGGGCAATATGTAAATGGAACTGTTTTTATTGAAGGCATGGTTTATTTCAAAAAAGAATGGTTCCTGTATTATGGCTGTGCAGACTCGAGGGTAGGAGTAGCTGTTTTTAACCCGAATAAACCGGCTGCTCCCGATCCGATACCAATATTATAAACCAACCTGGTTAATTTCTGTTGATTTTTTAAATGACATATTAAATAAAATGTGTTAGAGGATAGCCTTTGCCATAAAATGGCGAAAACGATATACCAATATATACCACATAATACTTTGTTTGATAGAAACGAAACCTAATTGAACCTAAGAGAAGAAAGGGGAAAATTTATGAAATAGTTTACTAAAAGGCTCTAAAGGCAAAAAATTGTGACAGCATTCTATTTATTGACCAAAATGATTCAGCTGGTTCCGGCCGGGTCATCAGAATAATTAATTATTTACCTAAAAATGAGTATATGAAAAAAACTTTATGTTATTTCATCATCAGACGATATGAAAAGAGGGATCGTTTAAGTGCAAAATATATTTTTGCTTTGTTGCTGGCAGTATCGGCCCAACTTTCAGCATTTGCGACCCATGTAAAAGTACCCACCTTGAAATATGAGGTACTTGCCGACGTAAAAATAAAGGGAAAGGTTACTGATGAAAAAGGTGAAGGCCTTATCGGTGCAACGGTTGGGGTAAAAGGTGGCAAAGGCGGAGTTATTACCGATGTTAACGGTAATTTTAACATTACTGCACCCGAAACCGGGACATTGGTAGTTTCCTATATCGGCTATCAAACCCAGGAGATAGCGATTAGCGGCAGAGCAGAAATTACGATTGCACTCAAAGCACTCGCAGGCAATTTAAATGAAGTTGTAGTGGTTGGTTACACCACTCAGCGAAAAAAAGACCTTACCGGTGCTGTATCATTGATCAGCAGCAAAGATATCAATGCGATTCCGGTGGGCGGCGTTGACCAGGTTATACAGGGTAAGGCCGCCGGCGTATCCGTGACGGAAAACACCGGGGCTCCGGGGGATGGCATTGCGGTACGCATACGCGGTGTGGGTACTATTAACAATAACGATCCGCTGTACATTGTAGACGGCGTTCCAACCCAGAACGGCATTAACGAAATATCACCCAACGATATTGAAACTATCAACATCCTTAAAGACGCATCTTCGGCAGCCATTTACGGCGCACGTGCATCCAATGGTGTTGTTATAGTAACCACAAAAAGAGGAACTTCAGGCAAGGCAAAACTGAGTTTTAGTGCTTATACAGGTGTGCAAACGGCCCAGAATCTAATTAAAATGGCTAACAATGCGCAGTATGTTCGTGCTTATAATACGGCGGCAACCAATGACGGAAGGCCTATGATTTCTGATAGCCTCGCGAGAACATTGTCTGATGTAAATTGGTTGAAACAAGTATTAAAACCTGCGCCCGTTAGCAACGGACAGCTTTCCATAAGCGGAGGAAATGAAAATTCGCAATATATAGTTTCAGGAAACTATTTTAAACAGGATGGGTTGATCCAAAATTCTTCCTTTAACCGGTTTAATCTGCGTACCTCGGTAAGCAGTACGGTGTCAAAGTATTTTAAAATAGGTACCAATGTAAATCTTTCTTACTCAAAAACCAGGACGGTTGGTACATCCGGCGATGGTTATACAGGGGCTGCTGCCAGTATCGTACGATTCGCCTTGTTTCGCACTCCGGGAACACCGGTTTATAACGCCAACGGGCAGTTTGTGGATTTGCCAAAACAGGATCCTGCTTTAGGGAACTTTTTAGGTGACGGAATTAACCCTGTTGCGCTGGCAAATTCAACCAATAACAATTCTTACGGCTACACGATATTGGGCGATGCTTATGCAGAAGTAGATCCCGTAAAAGGCTTGAAAATAAAATCGGATATCGGTTTAAATTTGATACAAACCGATTACAAACAGTTTTTTGAAACCTTTGGGATCGACCGCTCTTTCAACTCTCCTAATTCACTGGCCCAGTCACATACCAACAATTTAAACTACAACTGGACAAATACCGCTACCTATGATCTTACCATAGGAAAGAATGTATTGAACTTTTTAGTAGGAACCGAAGCTATCAAACAGGATGTACAGGCGCTCTCCGCTTCCCGTAAGGGTTTTGTTAACCAAACCTCCACTTTTCAATACCTGGATAACGGTACAGCAACAAGCCAGCAAAACGGTGGCAGTGAATTTCATTCGGCTTTGTTTTCAATTTTTGGCCGTGTAAATTACCAGTATAATAATAAATACCTGGCCAGTGCAAACTTCCGCAGGGACGGTTCTTCCCAGCTTGATCCATCATCGCAATATGAGAATTTTTATTCAGGATCCCTTGGCTGGCGTATCGACCAGGAAGATTTTATGAAGAACATTAAGCCTATATCAACGTTTAAACTGCGCGCCAGCATCGGGCAGTTGGGGAATTCACAAATAGGAACCTATCCGGCTACGTCACTTATTTCTTCAAATGCTTATTATCCTTTCGGGGGCACCTCAAACCAGGGATATACCATCACCTCCAAAGGAAATCCGAATATCCGCTGGGAAACCAGTACACAGCAAGATGTAGGACTGGACCTGGGATTTTTTGAAAATGCTTTATTATTAACGGCTGACTATTATGTAAAAAACACATCGAATATGTTGTTATACCAGCCTGAGCCCAGCAGTGCCGGTGATCAGCCACCTTTTGCGGTGGGTGATCCTGCAGTGAATGCCGGTAAGGTGCGTAACAGCGGGCTTGAACTGGAGCTAACCTATAAAAAAACGGTGAATACCGATTGGAGTTATAGCCTTAGCGGCAATTTCGCAACAGTTTCCAATAAAGTGATATCCCTGGCTGGCGGCACCCCGCTTCCGGGCGGACGTGTGGACAATAATTACAACGCCACCTTAACTGCGGTAGGTCAACCTATCGGCTCATTTTATTTATTACAGCAGGAAGGTATTTTTCAAAACGCACAGCAGGTATTTACCCATGCTTACCAGGGCCCCGGTATAAGGCCCGGTGATGTGATGTATAAGGATGTAAATGGCGACGGCGTAATTAATGATAAGGACCGCACCTTTGTGGGCAGCCCGATACCAAAATTCACTTATGGCTTTACGGGCAATGTCTCCTATAAAAACTTCGATCTGAGTGTATTCTTCCAGGGGGTATATGGTAATAAAATTTATAACCAGGTGCGTACCGATATTGAAGGCTTTTACCGCCCTTTTAATATTACCCAGCGAACTGCCACTCAAAGCTGGACCGGCCCGGGAACAAGCAACCAGTTCCCGTTATTATCATGGACAGATGGCGCCAATAACAAAATGCCTTCTACCCGTTTCCTCGAAGACGGGTCCTATTTAAGGCTTAAGAATGTACAGATAGGCTATAAGCTGGGCCCGAATGCCCTGAAAAGCCTGCATATTTCTTCGGTAAGAATATTTGCAAGTGCAGAAAACCTGCTCACGTTTACCAGGTACACCGGTCTTGATCCCGAACAATATCTTAACAGCAACAATGCTGGTGACGGCGTGAGGGCTGTTGGTATTGATTGGGGAACTTATCCATCAGCACGTACAGTAACGGTTGGTGTTAACGCTAATTTCTAACAATAAAAAATAAAGAGATGAAAGCAAAAAATATTTATATATACTTAACAGCATCCTTGTTTTTTATGATAACAGGGTGTAAAAAGTTCCTGCAACAGCCGGTGCTCGGCGAATATCAGACCAATAACTTTTTTACCTCTGATGTCAACGCAATACGGGGTGTAAATGCGGCTTATGCGCCGCTTGCCTTTACCGACGCGTCATCGAACGCGATATGGGTTTTGGGTGACCTGGCTTCTGACGATGCAATTAAAGGAAGCAGTGATGGCGACCAGGCTGATTTCCTGAGTGTGCAGCAGTTTAATATCAATCCCGCCAATTCGGCAGTAGAAGCTGTTTGGAAAAGGTATTACGATGGTGTTTTCGCATGTAACGTAGTTACAGACGGCTTGTCAGCGCCTAAGCCAGGCGTTTCCGAAGCCACGAGGGCTTCTGTTGTAGCCCAGGCTCAGTTTCTGCGGGCTTACTACTATTTTAATTTAACCGTTGCTTACGGCGACATACCCCTGCACTTAAAGGTAGAGACGCCGGCCGAACTGCAGAGTCCTGCTTTACCGCAAACGCAGATTTACGCACAGATAGAAAAGGACTTACAGGCTGCTGCCGCCGTATTGCCTACTACCTGGGGCAGTGCCGACCAGGGCCGGGCAACCAAAGGCGCCGCATTGGCGTTATTGGCCAAAACCTATCTTTTTGAGAAGAAGTGGGCGCTTGCTGCATCAACCGCCCAGGCGGTAGACGCTTTAGGGGTTTATAGCCTGCTGCCTGTTTTTTCTGATAACTTCAGGGCTGCAACCAAGAATAATGCAGAGGCGGTTTTTTCTATACAACATACCACAGGCCTTGTTCCTTTTCAGGGCAACAACTTAAACCAATGGTTTGCCCCTCGCTCATTAAATGGTTACGGGTTCTATCTGCCTACACAAAACCTGGTTGATAATTTTGAAAAATCGCCTTCCGGGGTTAATGATCCACGTTTGGATTATACCGTTGGCCGCGCCGGACATCCCTATTATGACAGCGCATTTGATCCGAACTGGACCTCCACCGGTTATGTAAGTAAAAAACATACACAACCGCTGACTGAGATCCCGGTCAACATTAAGGGCGATGGCAATTTAAATTACCAGGCCATCCGTTTTTCAGAAGTGCTGCTGATTGAGGCCGAAGCTTTCAATGAGGCGGGCAGCAGCGGTGCTGCATTAGCTCCGCTTAACCGGGTTCGCAAACGTGCAAGGGAGAGTTACTTATATGATTCGTCTTTGCCTGGCTATGGAACAGTACCTCCGGGTTTATTACCGGATGTCACCATCACAGACCAGGCAACACTACGTGACCTGATAAGGGCCGAAAGGCGCTCGGAACTGGCACTGGAGTTTCACCGTTTTTTTGATATTATCCGCTACGGTTCTACTTATGCCAGTGCTGCACTGAAAAATAAACCCAACTTTAGTTTTACCGGGAACCAGTTTTTCCCGATACCGGCAAGCGAACGGCAGG
>JAQNCM010000645.1 GCA_029237615.1 Mucilaginibacter sp. | reverse complement strand
AGCATGGAGATGATCCAGAAGACGGCAATTGAAGTCATTGGATACGTCAAGTCGTGAGTCGCTCTTTACGTTGTCTGTGGGCGAACAGGATATTGACAGCCGCAACAGTCAGGGAGTTGAAGTGCGCTTCTCGTCCGAAGATTCGTTCCGATCCGATCTTGTCGATATCCTTACCCTCTATAAGGCCGTGTAAGTTAGACGACGCCTACAGCACAGCCATGTATGCTGACTCTCTTAAAGAGACAAGGCAGGCGTGGACCGCGTTGGTATTGCCGATACTGTGGGAGGGGCTACCCCACGAATGGTCTACGATCTCGTCCGAACGCTCCGAGGTTAGTAAATGCAAACCGAGAAACTGAGCTCAGAGACAGGAGTGCTAACAGTGTTCAGGCGTGGTGGGATGTGACATCGGCATGTCGCCTCTCTTTCTTACACACACGCCGCTTCGCTAATACGTCTATAGAGGCACATTTCCACGACGACACTGGCTGCGCAGTCGCGTAAGACAGCCCCTTCCGCACGATTGGGGAATGGTTCCCGGCTTACATGCTCTTTAGGAACGCTGTCACCGCACTCGAGGGAGGAGCATCGCATATCGATACTAGTGTTCTTGGTATCGGTGAACGTGAGTCTGTCAATCGTCAATCCCGAGCTGGACGACTGTCACACTGACTTGAGACTTCACAGGAAACGGCATCACCCCACTGTAAGTGTCGCGAAAACAACAGGACCACTAAATCTAACTAACAACCTTCTTCAAGTGGTGCATTTATGGCTCGGATGGTCGTGACTGCACCAGAGTTTACAAAGAGGTCCTATAAACTTCCCATGCTCAAAGAAATAGAGGAGTACGTTGCGAGTGTTGTCGAGGTCAACATCCCTTTCAACAACCCCATAACCGGCTTCTGCGTACGTTCCTCCAAATCTAGCTTTCGTCTGCACCGGCTAACCGCTCGCAGGCTTTCACGCACAAAGCTGGCATTCACGCCAAGGGTAGGCACAGAGCAGCCATCCAGCTTCCTTTTCAGTCCAGAACTGACCTTTCACAGCTATTCTAGCGAACCCCGCTACTTACGAGGCAAGTCTTGTCTTTCTTTGGGCACTGATGGTGGAGTTGCTAACAGGTGACAGATTATCGACCCAGCGCTGTTCGGATGTACGATTTGTGCCCTTCTCCCCCTAAAGGCTCGAATCAAAGGCTGCTAACGTTTTAGTGACTCGTTACGTCTCCATTACCTCAAGAATTACCGGATGGAACGCGGTAAAGGGCAGAATGTTGGTTTCCCTCACTTTCCCAGTCCGAAGTCATGCCTCAATCGGTGGCGATGATGCCTCGGCATTAGTGAACCGGGTTACTCTGTATGTTCAATACGACTAACTCTTCTTAGTGCTCAATTGGGCCTGGATGGACCCGGCGGCTTCGAAACTGATGACCAAATCAAGGAAGTGTACGTTCATGAACTCGAGGAGGAAGCTGAAGGCATTGGATGAGGTTGACTCTGACATATCTGGAATAGGACTACCAAGATCAAGCAACTGGCCGATAGTGAGCAACCACACCTCCCTGTCCAACCGTTACACATTTCCAGAGTTGTGAAGCTAACAGAGGTCTCCTTTTCGTTCGTCCACTTGCCATCGACGACGCAGACTCGATCATCCACGCATATCACCTCGGCCTTCAGGGTCAGGGCAAGCAGCAGAGCAATAGTGAGCAGAAGGAGGTTACCGCTTGAGTTGGATGGCAGTAGGCGAGAGTTTGGAAAGACGAAATGTAGACGAGGGTATGTAGGGATCGTAGGGTCAGCATTACTATTGACGACGGGAACAACGACACACACCAGAGAAGGTGACTCCCTGGAGGCACCGGCTGCCCTTGAGGGTGGTTACGATCACCACTCGGGTCATGAGTACGGATATCCCAAGGTCCGGATCGTTGGTCAGGCGATCTCTGCGTTCTGATCAGTCGCGTGGAATGGTTTGTTTGGCCATTGGGTTGTATTGTCGCGGTTCAGAGGTTGGCGAAGGTTTGGCCGTGGCCGTAGAAAAGGAGACAAAACAACAATCAACAGCGAAAACTGAAATCGTCATCAAGACGCGAAGGGCGCAGAATAATTAGATAGATCAATAGAGCAAAGTCTGATCAGTCCTAAACAGCTTTCAGAATGGCCAACAGGCGTCAATTCGCTGCAAAACTTGAAGTCAAAGTTGTTGAAGAAGAGAAGGTTGGTTTTTCTGTCTAACTGAACGCGCTGCGCGTGGCCTATTTATACATGCATGACTATCCTACACTCCCCTGCCCATCTGCCCCACGTCACTATATATATATATATCAATGTCTTTTTTTTTTTAGTTTTTTCCAAACCGTCCGTCGGCATTGAAGGCGTGAATTAAGTTGCGCCAGTCCTTAGATCAAGATTTGGTAGAACAGGGCGGGATTCCATTAATTCCTGTGTTTTTTGCAGTGCCGTTCGTCGACCTCGTCACGGTCTGGACATGTCCCATTCTGGCTCCCGCTTGGGCAGTGACGTGGCCTGTCTAATTCTCTGCCTTTCTTACTCCGGGACTCGTCTCACTCTTCTATCTGTATGCTGCATGTCCTACTCAAGTTGTTTTCGATCTCCAGCTACTCTCTCGACTTGGCCATCAAGTTGCAAGTCGGCGGTCCGTCAAGCACATGACTGCATGGCCGCGGGGGAAGACCTCGCGTAAGGGTAGGTCTTGGAGATTAAGGGTGATGGGCGTCAACGAGCATACACGTCGAAATCAACTCGTAAGGTTGCCTCAGCTCCCTCCCGGGCCGATCGGCCCATTGGCGAAGGAGACCTCTCAACGCCGTCCAGGGGCATCGCGTGCCTAGACTTTTCAATTAAGGCACCTATCCGTCTTGGAGGCATGCGTCTGCTTGGGGAACAGCTATCTCATGCCATCAGCGATGCTTCTTCGAGTTCGTTGACCTGCTTCCCACACCGGGGATCTGGGCACCTGTACCACGCATCTGAGAGCTTTCGTATATTTGAGTGACGCGTTGTTCTTGTCACCGAGCTCCTGGCCAATAGCCAAGGGAATGGAAAGGTAGCTGCCTATGGGTAGGTACGTAGCTCTAACGTGGGTG
>JAQNCM010000199.1 GCA_029237615.1 Mucilaginibacter sp. | reverse complement strand
GCACCGCGACCTGGTAGAAAATAAAGGCTGGCTGACCGAAGAAGAATATAAGGAGGGTTTAGCTTTAGCGCAATTGGCACCGGGGCCGTTAGCAGCGCAATTGGGTATTTATATCGGCTTTGTGCATCACGGACTGGTCGGCGCTACACTTACGGGACTGGCTTTTGTGTTGCCGTCTTTTATTATGGTGGTTCTGTTAGGCATGGCTTACCAGCTTTATGGCGGCTTAGCCTGGATGCAGGCGGTATTTTATGGCGTGGGTGCTGCGGTCATCGGTATCATTGCCATGAGTGCTTATAAGTTAACCCTTAAATCCATCAGTAAGCTGGAGATAGCTGCCATTAAATCCAAATGGCTGTTGTGGCTGTTTTATATCGGCGGGATCGTGATCACGGTTATTACCAAAAGGGAAGAAATACTATTGTTCCTTGCTTGCGGTATTTTATATATGCTCATTAAAGCGCCACCACAATGGATCAGGAAACCTGCTGTGTTGCCGGCAGGAATTCTAATCAGTACCGGTTTCTGGAAATATGACGGCAAAACCTTACAGGAAATTGGCTGGTTTTTTGCCAAAGCGGGGGCTTTTGTATTTGGCAGTGGGTTGGCGATTGTGCCGTTCCTGCATGGCGGCGTGGTGAAAGAATTTGGCTGGCTGAATGAGCACCAGTTTGTGGACGCGGTTGCCGTAGCCATGATCACGCCGGGGCCCGTAGTAATTACCGTAGGTTTTATAGGTTACCTGGTCGCAGGCTTTCCGGGTGCTTGCGTGGCAGCTTTAGCGACATTTTTACCTTGCTATTTGTTTACGGTGGCGCTCGCACCTTCTTTTAAGAAGATCGCTAAAAATGCCAGTATTAAGGCTTTTGTGGATGGCATTACTGCAGCGGTTATCGGCGCCCTGGTTGGTTCAGTAATTATCATCGGGATGCGCTCTATTGTAGACATACAGACGGCTTTGATCGCAGTTGCAGTTATTCTGGCGCTAATATATATTAAGAAAATACAGGAACCTTATCTCATCGGTATAGGGGCAATATTGGGGTTACTGATTAAATCCTTATAGTTTTTATAGCTAACCTTTACCATATCGTAAAAACATAAAACCAGTGCGTATCTATCATTTAGAATGAATTTTGTTACGTTTGCATATCTAAAAGATGGGGGATCCTTCCATCAATTGTGATAAGGTTTAGGTTGAAAAGTCCCGGCAGCGAGTGTTCAGGATTTGTCGTTTTCAAGTAGCATTAGATTGCTTACCGGTTTTGATCCGGTTGCTTTTTACCTCGCCGCTGAGCGCCCTGTTAATGTCCTCGTAACTATAATAAAGAATGCCCCCGATCTTCGTAAAGGGGATTGTTCCATTATCTCTCAATTTTTGCAGGGTATTATCTGATATTTTCAACAGATTCTTTACCTGATAAGTTTTTAGTCATTTTTTGGGCTCCTCAAACGACTGACCTAATAAACCCCTGATTTGATTTAACAGGTTTTTCCAAAATTCCTGTAGATCTTCTTTAGTGATAATTTCTGCTGCCATAGCTTTAAATTTAGTATTTGTATAGTAACTGTTGGAATTAAAATATTAGCTGGATACAAATTTGGCTCAAACGACAGTAAATTATATCCGAGTTCATCCGACTCGGACGTTATCTTTTTGCAATCAGTCCAATCCTTCACTAAAAAATTCCGATGGTGTTACTCCTAATGCCTTAATAATCTTTAGCAGGTTCTTGTAATTTACATTACCGCCAAGCTCCACACGTCGCAGCAAGATCCTGCCCATATTATTTTGGTAGGCGAACTTCTCATAATGATGATGACCGGCTTTGATCCGCAAAGTTTTTATCCGGTTTCCTAATTTTATCAGTGCATCGGCCTCCGGTCAATGCCTTCAATTTTATTTAGCTTGTTTGAAATCATGACGGAAAAATAATTAAATGCAGGAAAATCCGGTACCTCTTTAAAGTGGTTTCTTTTATGAACATTATTGGCAGGTCAGGGCAACTTATGATACGCTTTGAAAAGCCGGAGTGTATCAATTCCATTAATGATACAATATTTGCGCGGCCGGTTGATCTGGTTGGCAAAGGCGTCCATCGTTTTAATGACGGATGAAGCGATGTGATGGCAATGTTGCAAAATAAAAATATCGGCAGGTTCATCGAAAAGCCTCGTGATCTGATCGCCATTCTTACCCAGGTCTTTCATTTGCATTTTATGAAACTTTGAAGGGCCTTTAAGCACAAAGGCTGCTATTAACCGCTGGCCGTCTACGTGCAGATGGGTTGTGAACAGATCGGATTGCTCGCCGCCCCAATCTTTATCGACGTCCGACTCGGCGATGATCTCGGCAAGGTATTGTTTAATTTCTTTCTCCCGAATTGTCTTGTTTATATTGATATCCAGTGAAGGGTCTTTGTGGCTGATTCGCTTAATTTCCCGGAATTCGTCGATAGTGTGAATATTTAATTCAGCGCGCTCAGGTTCATAAAGCGGCATAGTGTCATCATGAACAACCCGGTCACCGATTAGCAGCGCCCGTACGGTGATCGTCTTTCCATCTACTTCCTGCACATGCCCGAACAGAAACTTTCTTTTTTTGCGCGACAACTGGTCGACGGCAGACGTCGTGTACATGTGTTCCGCATTCAGTTGTCCCTCAACGATGATATCATCAAATTCTTCAAAATTTATTTTGAAACTGAAATAGCTGGGCACCTTGTCATGGTAATTCAGTTGTTCCCATGCTTTGCCGGCTCCCTGAAAAGTGATCGACGTTTCAACCCAAAACATGGCTCCGGGCTTGATTTGACTTTCGCCCACTAAAAGTGTTTGCAGCGGCTGCACATTATGGTTGACCAGATATTCCACGACGCTTTGATTATACGCACGGTTCGCTTCATGCCTTCCGAGGTTATCGGGATAATGAGATGCGTTTAGCAGATTTTTCTTTAACGTTTCGGCGAAATTGCCTGTCATCGTTTGCAGAATAAGCTGGTGATGGGAAAAGTAGGTTAAAAACGAAAATGGCGGGTTCAAGGTAGTTAGCTGAGCGTTATTGTGAGGTTTTATAAATGATTAACAATGTAAATATAAGGCTTTCTTATCTTGAGGCATTGACAAAACAGCACTGTAACTCGCTGAAGTTGACGTCATATAATTATTGCGCACTGGCCGCGTCCAGCTCTTCTGTGCTTTTAATGCGGCGTCCTAACTTCTTGACATCCAATTAACACCGTTTTTTAATTCTGTGCTTATATTTGTATGTTAAAGATTTTTAAATATCCTTTCTTCCGCAGGCATCAGCAACTCGCTGTAATCTCAAAGAGAATCATTCTGCTTTTCGCGCATTCTAAGGCACTGGATCTTAGCATTCACTTAAAAAAATATTTTCATAAATGAGGTAACTTAAAATTAGTGAGTCGATCACCAATCGTGAGACCGCGTCGTTGAATCAATATTTGTCAGACATTGCAAAGATTCCAATGATTACGCCACAAGAGGAAGTGATATTGACTCAAAAAATTGAATACCATTTAGTTAACCGTTAATTTTGACTAATTTAGTGTTTAGAAACAGGCCACCGAATAGGTCACCTGGGTGAGTCATAAAACCTGAGTGGTTATGCGATTTTTTGAGAAAAAAAAACGCTTAAACCATTTTGATTTAAGCGTTTTAAAGAGCGTTAAGGCTCTTTTAGCGGAATGGACGGGACTCGAACCTAACCCTATATCATTCACTATTTCAATATTTTATAAGTTTGCAATAGTGGTTACTCTCGAATTTCCCACAAGTAATTTGCAACAGTTTAATTCCTAATGACTTACATAAAGATAAGTATTAATAGCGATTGATGCAATTATTTTTATCGAATGATTACTGTAATGTGGCTATAATTAGTTGATGCCAATAATAATTAGAAAATAAATAGACTTAATGAATTATTGTTCAAATTTATCAAAAATATTTTCCGTATGATATATCAAAGCTTCTTCCATCGGCGGATAGTACAAGGGCTTTGCTATTGATTTTTGATCAATAATTTTAAGTAAGCTTTGTAAAAATTCGCTGCATTCACTAACTCTTGAGCTTATCTGCACCTTCCAATCGAGATCTAAAGTAAAATAACCTTTATCAAATAATTTATCATAAAATATAGATAAACAAAGCCCATTCCCTGGATTTAAACGATGTTCTATTTGATGCGCCCAAGGGATTATATGGCTTGCAATCAAAAGCTCTCCTTCGGTTATTCCAGTCAGGCAGCATTCATAATTAAAATTTTCCATCACACGCTGCCTGAAAACAGACTGTTTTAATCTGATATTAACTTCGCGTTTAGCATTCTCAATGGCGTAATCGTTTACTTCCGCGGCAGGCAAGGCAAGTTTACCTGTAGTTAGAGACAATGGCAAACCGTAAAAATCCAAAATATTACGCTCTACCCGAGCATTGCGAATATGCAAATTATGAGTGCGGATATCACCAACCCATCTAGTGCGGTTTTCTGATTTTGAGAGATTCTCATCGATCAGCAAGTCCTCTATATAAACGTAAGGAATGCTATAGTAATCTACTAAATTAGTTTCACTACCAATCAATATGATATTAAAGTCACTACCAAATCTTGAGTAGTACTCGTTTATTTTCAGTTTGGAAAGCCCAAACCAATATTTTGAACCGACATCTGCCTTTAAGACATAATTTTTCAGTTCGAGCTTTTTTCGATTTTTATGCACCCAATTCATATTATTACAGTCAACCTATTTATTAGTTAAGGTAAGGTCAAATAAACGGTATTTTCAGATTAAGCCATACATAAATCTTATTGAATAACATGGTAAATCAAACTCTCATTGCCAAAGAATTAAATAATCGTTAAGTTTAAATATTATTATCACCGAAGCCTATACCGCTATACATAATGATCGATATTATAGAATTAAACGAACGAGTATTCCAATTCCTTTATGACAAGAACTTAACATATACTTATCGTAAGAGTAATTATGCCAGTCGTTTAGATCAAGGGTATTGGTTTTATGGAAATGAGGCCTATATGGCGATTTCATTTTGGTCTGGTATGGACTGGAAAAACCGCACACCAAACATCATATATGTTGTTACACAGAATGGAAATATCTATTTGGAGATTAGTGTCTCCGATTCAGATCGAAAGCGAGAATTTGTAACAAACTATCTTGCTGAACCCTTAGAACTCGGTACGGACAGTAGAAAATTTAGAAAATACTACGCAGATAATTGTGATATCCCAGACGCAATAGGCAATCTTGACAGGTTTTTAAATGGTGACAAACAAACCATTGATAATATTATAAGTGCAGAGTCGGTAAATTTCTTTCTTCCCAAAGAAGATTCGTTCAGTCCTTTAGATAAAAAAGATTTTAAACAAAGGCAACAGAATATTTTAAAATATAAGCAAACCTTTGAAGAGATACAAAGAATTGATGCCAAAGCACCATTTGAAAAACCTATCAAACTTCATTCTTTTAAAGTTTGGGACTCAGGTCCTATACCCTACGCGGAATTGGTAGATATACCACCAGACAATAAATGGATATTCATTACAGGAGAGAATGGATCAGGTAAAACGAGCTTTTTAAGATCGATCAGCACCGCTTTAGGTTACCGAACACTTGAAAAAAATGAACTCAGCAAAAACCCTAATTTTCGGTTCGAGGCGGAGTTGTTTTCCGAATATAACGACCATAGCCAAACCTTCGACAGGCAATTAAACGAAGGGACGAAAAACCGTCGCCCCAAAGTTGCTGGATTATGTATGTACGGCCCTTTCAGGTTATTGAACAGTAGAAAACTGTCTGAAG
>JAQNCM010000563.1 GCA_029237615.1 Mucilaginibacter sp. | reverse complement strand
ATTGAATTTTTGAAAGGCTATGATGAGATACGGATAAGTCGCATAAGAGAAAACAAACACATAAAGCATTGCGGGAATAATTAAAAGATAAGAAAAACGGTTTTTGAACAGCTCTTGCAGCATGCCTTCCTTCTTCTTCGCGCCCGCCTTTGGATTTATGGACCGTGAGACTTGCCCTTGCATCGGTAGTTCTGTTTTCATCTCTTCACCTCTCGACTTCTGCCTGAAGCAAGCATAATCCCTGCAGCGGATTGTGTAAATTTTGAGTATCGGCTCCAGCTTTCACAAATACGCTATGAGGCTTTTAAAAATAACGACTCAACCATAAAAAAGACGATTAAGCGCTTTTTGGGCTCTTCATCGTCTTCCGTATTAGGCTTCATTATGAGGTTGCTCTCTAAATTGGGAAGGTGTCGTCCCATATTTTTTCTTAAATAACGTTGAAAAATACGAAACATTGAATATACCCACACGCTCACCGATTTGCGCCACAGTATCCGTCGTTTCAACCAATAAAATCTTCGCTTTATTCAATCGCATAAAGGTGACATACTCATTAAAAGATAAACCTGTAATATGCTTAAACAGCTTGCCGATATAACCTGCAGACAATCCAACCTGCTCGGATGCCAGTTCAAGGGAAAGGCCTGGATCAGCGAACCGTTCATGGAGGAACTGCTTAATTTCTTCGATCACTTTTGCGTTTTTTATAGCAGCGATGCTGATCTTGTTTTCCTCAATGATCGAAACAATGTTCAAGCAGAATTCCAGCAGATTTTTCTGAATTTCTCCTACCGTCTCTGCATAATGAATTTCATTAATGGCCAGATATAAATCATTCGGATCGACTTCCCACCATTCGGTTATATTCTCAAACTCACGAATAATCGCCAGAAACAAAAAATTCGTATATTGAATGGCTTGTGAATACCGGGTGCTGGAAATATAGATGATCCAATTGCTTATCTCCTTATGAATTGATTTAGGGTGGCAAAGCTTAATTGCATCGATGAGCTTCCTCTCACTCGTAGAAGGATACCTTGAAGAAGGCGTATGCTCTCTGCTTGCTTTAGAAGCATCCAGGAGACTGTTATGCCCCCAGAATAAACGATAGTTCATGTACGTTTGAGCCGATTGATAGGTGCTGCGGATTTCCGCTATGGACGGGCATGAATCGCCGATACTGACGGAAACCGTGATTTTATAATACATTTGTACGGCATCTTGTATCTCGGCAACAATCAAATAAAGATTGTCATCGTCATCCAAACGATCCGCTTGTATAATGAGAACCGTCTCATCTTCCTCCATAATGGCAATATCGCTCTTATAAGTGCGGCCAAGCAGCTCTTGAGCGATATTACTTATTGCAAAGCGAATGAGCCCGCGATCAAAAGCGTTATAGTTCTCTTTAAACAAACGAAAAGCGTCAATTTTAAAGAGAAGCACTTTATAATACGGTCCCTTTAATCGATTCAGCCACGCTGCTTCCGCATCGGATGAAAAACTGGCTTCATCCGTATTCCCCTTCAACAAATTAAATATATAGCTGCTCTTCAGCATTTGAGAAGAACGAAATAGAGACATTTCTAATATTTTGGCAGATTCCAAATGGCTGGTAAAGGCTTCCGTCAACAGCTTATATTCATCCATGCGTAAAAGTGGTGTTTTATTGGAAGCACCATTCTCATTCACTTTATCAACCAAAGCCTTTATTGGATTATAAATATTTCCTGTAACCAACAGCGAAATAATAACACCGATAATAAAGAGAATCAAAGCAATAAAAAAGGTCCAATTACGCACCTCATAAATATTCGACAGGAGCTGATCATATGGACGTACACTAACAAAATACCAATCCAAGGTGGTAGACTTGACATAGGTCACCAAATTCTTTTTATGATCGATGGTCTGGACAAAGCTGCCTTGGCTTTGCGTTCCGGCTAAAATGCGTTGGACATAGTCCTTTTGGGAGAAATCCTCCTTAAAATATGCCTCATTCGAGTGGGACATAATCGTCCCCTTCGCATCCATAACGAAATTGCTCGCATTCCTAAATGTAGCGCTAATGCTGCCAATCGTTTCCCGAATATAGATTTCGTTTAAATCCAGCACAATCGCAGAATTCGAAGAGCCAACAAAGGAATATTCCGGAAGAATGCGGAAGGTAAGCAGTTGAAGCGGTTCATTATTGATTCCCTTTGCTTTTCGCGGATATAGTTCAATATATTGTTTTTGTTGATTTGTCGTAATATCCGGATCAGGCGGCAATCCCACTACATCAACATTAGTGCCGGTAGTAAAATTATAAAGACTTATGTTATAAATAAACGGGTATACGCTTCTGACTTTGGAAAGTAAATTATTCACGCTATAATTTACTTCTTTATTCTCCTTATAAGAATACATAAACGTAATGATCTGATTATCGCTTAACAATTGGTTTGTCACATCTTGAACTTGTTTAAACACAACGTTTGCCGTGTAACTGACCTGCGACAACATCTCTCGTGAAGATATATCGATTTCTTTAACAGCCTTGGCCGAGAAGAGGATGTAGAGCAGCGTACAAAGCAGGGATATGGTTATGGCAATCAAAAGCAAATAGGACAGCACTAATCTTCTGTAGATACGGTATTGTTGAATCCGTTTCAGAAACCTCAAAGTGAATCCCCCTTTTTAGCATCATAGCATATTCCTGCTGTTTCCATCCCTCCAATAATTTACGCTTATTTCCAGTCATCAGACCAACGAACCGCGATAAAATAAAGTTCGCCAGGTTTTTACCTTCTCTGGATGAAAACTCCTTCATTAGCCTAATCTTTATGCAGTATGATCATAAAACAAGATTCACTGCTTGTAAATTTTGAAAATCGGCACCTTTATTTAAAAATAAGGAATCTATTGTGAAATCAAGTTGCGAAGATTCTACCGGTGGGGTGATAACAGTCACGACCGCCGCCAGAGTAACCGATGAGAATACTTCACGTCTAGCCGGTTGACAGCTGCGTTAGCGCTACGAACGAGGCGGTTTTGGGGAGGGCAAAAAAGAGGCTATCCCAAGGTCTTTTTTCGACCTTTTGGGATAGCCCCTTGTGTGCTGCTTTGTTTAATTTAAACACTTTGAATTGAATTAAGCACCAGTCACTCCGCTCATATTTGCACCTGATTGCGTGTTTGGTTCGCCCTTCGGCACGGTCTTAAATGGGATGCCTATTTTATGCATCATATTATTTTTCCCTTGGACAGCATGCTTGGCATTGATGAACTTCGCAGCAATGTTCGTAAACCCTGCTTTGCGTTTATCGAACTCCGCTTGGGTGATTTTGCCGTCCGCCAGGTCTTGCTGTGCACTCTTCGTTAACGCGCTTACCTCTAAATCAATCAAAGTTTGAACCGCTATTTTTTTCTCGGAAGCCATATCTGCAATCGATTTGCCTGCTGTGAGCGCCGTCT
>JAQNCM010000160.1 GCA_029237615.1 Mucilaginibacter sp. | reverse complement strand
CTGGCTTGCTTACAATAAAAATGCTTTCAATTTCAGGGTTAAGCGAATGGTTCATTTGGGCGATTGCTTTTTCGTATTCAAAATCGGAAACTGTCCGTATACCGCGTATCATATAATTTGCTCCGATACTTGCGCAAAAATTAACAGTTAAGCCTTCATAAGCTACAATGTGTATCCGCTCGTCGGTTTCAAAAACGGCACGGAGCATTTGTTCCCTTTTTTCAACACTTAGTAAACCGGCCTTTGTGCTATTAACGCCAATGCCAATATAGACCTTGTCAAATAAGCTTACAGATCGTTTTACAATATCAACATGGGCCTTGGTAACAGGATCGAACGAACCCGGAAATAGAGCGATTTTCATAGATTGAAGATAAACAAAGACTCGATATTTGCGCAGTCCAAATTTATAAATCATTTCCAATATTGATTACATTATTTGACTATGTGGTCAACAACTAAATATAGATAGGATTAACTTGACCGCTGGTTATCCTGACCAAAAAACGAAAATGAGGAATGTCCGTATTTTCGCTGTTCGATAAATAACGGATGTTTACTTAAATTTTGAAGCGACTGATGTTCAACAATCAATAAGCCATCGGGCAAAAGAAGGTTTTTGTCAAAAATGATCCCCGGTATTTCGGGTATGCGGTTCAGGTCATACGGTGGATCGGCAAATACGAGATCGAACTGGTCAGTTTCAAGCTGCAGGTACTTAAAAACGTCGTCTTTATAAGTCTTTATATTGTTTAGTTTGTGCTGCCGTGCCATATCCTTCATGTAGTTTACACAATGAATAGAGCGATCAACCGAAACTACTATTTCAGCTCCCCTGGAAGCAAATTCCATTGAAATGTTACCTGTACCGCTAAAAAGGTCAAGCACTCTGATGTTTTCGAACGCAATTTTATTTTGAAGGATATTGAACAAGGCTTCTTTGGCAAGGTCTGTAGTAGGCCGAACGGGTAAGTCTTTAGGCGGATTAAGCCTGAGTCCCCTTAAAGTACCACCGATGATTCGCATAACGATAAAGATGCCAGCGCCAATAGTTTATGAGCGTCGATTTGTGCGGGTAGCTCCAATACGCTAATGCTGTTGATTTCGATATTGGGGTAAAAGTCAGCCAGTTTTTTTATGTAGGAATCATCCAGGTTCACATCGCCACTCAAAATAAGAGTGGTTTGTTCGGGTATTAGTTGAAGTTCATCCGCTACTAATGCGGTAAAATAAACCAGGTCATCTGCACTTTTAAACTCAAAAGTGTTGTAAAAGCGCAATTTGTTTGATGAAAAGTATAATAATTGAACTGTGTCTTTTCCTATTTCGAGATAAAGATTGCTATCTGACGGGTAACTTTCTGCAATTGCTGTTATCCAGCCACTGGCCGTATAAACTGTGTTTTTAAGATCAAACTTCTCTACAGCAGAAACCAGTTCGCTGTTAGTTTTATATATGATTATATTTTGATCATCAAGTGTTTGAGCCAAAACTTTTTCAGTTTCTTTTACATCCAGCAAACGGGCAATACCGGCAACATGATCTTCTTTGAATAAACTTTTCGGCACCAGTGTTAAGGCATTGCCAGGTAAGCCGACAATCACTTTTTTATACTTTGCTGTTAACAGATCACCGAATTTTTCGGGATGGAATAACTCCTGCAGGTCACAATTTTGTTCAGATGCCAATAAACGATTATTGGAAATAACCGCATAGTTAAATGAAGATGCTTCAACCTGTAATAATAAGATATAACTGTAAGCCTGGTGCAGGTTAAAGCTATTTTCGATATAATTGTTAATTTGATCGCCCATTCAGATACGCAAAAGTAACTATTTTTTATTATTTGGCTATGATTTAGTTAACAGTTAAATACCCTTAGCTCCTCCTTAACTATTAACTGCTTAAACTGTTTCGATTAATTAATTCATAAATTTACAAAATCAACATTAATTAACTAATACCCAAAAACAACGTGCCGGCAGATCATATTCAGAAAGCTTTTCCGCATCAGCCAACCCCGCAGCAGCTGGAGCTTTTTGATAAGCTTCATAGCTTTTTGGTAAGTGAGAATGGCCATGAATGCTTTGTATTAAAAGGCTATGCCGGTACCGGTAAAACTACCATTGTAGGTGCGCTGGTAAAAGCGTTGCGCAGTTATAATTTTAAATATGTGTTGCTTGCACCTACCGGGAGGGCGGCCAAGGTAATTGCTGCTTATTCAGGCCGCAAGGCATTTACTATTCATAAGCGGATATACCGTAAAAAGTCGGCTGTTAATGTTGATGAAGGGTTTTTGCTGGGCGACAATCTTGCAGAAAGTACGCTTTTTATAGTAGATGAGGCATCGATGATCAGCGACGAGATAGGAATGAACCACCGCGCATCTTTGCTTTACGACCTGATAAATTACGTTTATAATACTAAAAATTGCAAGCTGATGTTGGTAGGTGATACTGCCCAGCTGCCGCCGGTTGGATCAGAGGACAGCCCGGCGCTGGATATTGCTTTAATGAAGGATAAATTCGGGCTTGACGTTTTTACCTTTGAATTAACTGATGTGCTGCGCCAGCAAAAGGATTCGGGTATTTTGTACAATGTTACGCGGGTGCGGGATATTATCCGCAGAAAAAAAGAGAAAATGCCGCAGATAGTTACCAAAGGGTATAAAGACATGTACCGGATGAAAGGTGATATGCTGGAAGAAGGGCTTAATTATGCGTATAATAAATATGGCAATGACAATACCCTGATTGTCTGCCGGTCTAACAAGAATGCCAATGCCTATAACAGGCAGATTCGCGGGCGCATATTGTACAGGGAGGAAGAACTGACAGGCGGCGACCAGGTGATGGTAGTAAAAAATAACTATTTCTGGATGCAGGACCAGGAGGAGGGAAGCACCGGGTTTATTGCCAATGGTGACATTGCCCGTATCAAAAAGGTCCGGCGGCTGGAGGATATGTACGGTTTTCGGTTTGCCGATGTGCAATTGGAATTTATTGACTATGCGGAAGACCCTGTTATTGATTGTAAAGTTTTAATGGATACCCTTTACACCGAGGCGCCGGCCCTGCCACCCGAGGACCAGAAACGATTTTACCTGGAGGTAATGAAGGATTATGACCACATCCCTAACAAACGGGCAAAATGGAACGAACTAAAACAAAACCCTTATTATAATGCCCTGCAAATAAAATTTGCTTATGCGATTACCTGCCATAAGGCGCAGGGCGGGCAATGGGATGCTGTTTTTGTTGACCAGGGCTATCTGACCGAAGAGATGGTAAACACCGACTTTTTACGATGGTTTTATACAGCTTGTACCCGCGCCACCAGTGAGTTGTTTTTGGTTAATTTTAACGATAAATTTTTTGTTGGGGGAGCTGAAGATTGATAAATATCTGTTAAAAAAATTTAAAGTTAGGAATGTGCGATTCCTTCACTGGGGGGAAGGTGAAGTGAATCGCTTTTAAATATTTATGGCTGGTTTTGGCTGAAGCCCACTTTAATTGTCGTTTTTTCGCCCCAAAAATAAGACGTCAATGAATTTAGATATTTGATTGCTTGCATTCATTGCCGTTTGGCTTCAGCCAACGGTTAAAATCGAAGCGATTAAATGGCTTTAGCCTAAATTTATACGCTTAGTATCTACGCGATCAAATCGCACCCGCTTGGGAGGGGATTTTAGCCGCAAACCTATTTACCGGACACCTGCATGTTGTTTTTAATTACCTGATAAATTCAAGCCTTTTTCCTGGCTCACCTTCAATCAATGTTCCTTCATTCCATACAATGTTGCCCGAAACTATTGTACAGTTTATTTTTGATTGAAAAGTTTCTCCTTCAAAAGGGCTCCATTTGCATTTATATAAAATGTTGTCTTTACTTACTTTCCATGGAGCGTTTAAATCAACCAGTACCAGATCTGCCCAATAACCTTCGCGGATAAAACCGCGTTTTTCCACCTGGAAGCAGGTTGCTACATTATGGGCCATTTTCTCCACAATCTTTTCAAGGCTTATCTTTCCCTGGTGGTACAGCTCCAGCATAGCAGGCAAGGCCTGTTGTACTAATGGCCCCCCCGAAGGTGCCTGCAAATATGGTTGGGATTTTTCTTCTGTTGTATGCGGGGCATGATCGGTCGCGATGACATCGATATGGTCATTTAAAACGGCTTTTAATATGCCATTCCTATCGCGCCCCGTCTTTACGGCCGGATTCCATTTTATCAGATTACCTTTGGTTTCATAGTTCGCATCTGTAAACCATAGATGATGTATGCAAGCTTCGGCGGTGATCTTTTTATCTTTAAGCGGCGTTGTATTATCGAAAAGGTGGGTTTCTTTTTCTGTGGAGATATGCAGGATATGTAGCCTGGTGCCATGTTTTTTTGCAAGATTCACCGCCATGGAAGATGACAGGTAACAAGCAGCTTCACTGCGGATCTTAGGATGCAGCCTCACTGGGATATTGTCTCCCAGTAATTGCTTAAAATGTTCCAGGTTGCTTTTAATGGTCGCTTCGTCCTCACAATGGGTAGCAACCAGCATGGGCGATCGCGAAAAAATATTTTCGAGTGTGGTTAGGTCATCTACCAGCATATTCCCGGTCGACGACCCCATAAAAACCTTTATACCGCAAACTTTACTTGTGTCCGTACGCAACACTTCGTCAAGATTGTCATTAGACGCCCCCATGTAAAAGGAGTAGTTAGCCAGTGATGTACGCGAGGCGATCTCATATTTGTCTTCCAAAAGCTGTTGGGTCAGCGTATTGGGCACCGTGTTTGGCATCTCCATAAAGGAGGTGATCCCGCCCGCAACCGCTGCTCTCGATTCTGTGGCGATAGTAGCCTTATGAGTTAAACCAGGCTCACGGAAATGTACCTGGTCATCTATACATCCGGGAAAAAGGTATAAACCGTCAGCATTGATCACTTTATCTGCCGTGGCGTCAATATTAGGATCTATACGCTCTATAAAACCATTTTTCACTAACACATCGGCAATAAACTGCTTGTTCTCGTTAACTATGGTAGCTGATTTGATCAGAATGGTGCTCATATTAAAGCAAAGATAGTTTTTTTGGAGAAGTCCAAAAGTTACAGGCTAAAAGCAACAGGGAAATTACTTTTAGCCTGTAATTAAACTTGTGGAAATCCCTGTTTTATGGCGAGAAGGGGGCACCTGGGCAAAAAAATCCTGCACGATGTTTTCCTCCACCGAGGTATTTGGACCTATGTTACAGTAAGATCTTTAAAAGCGATTGCCCTGTTAAAAGCAATATAAAATACCGATGCTGCTGCTATTGAACAATTTAACCGTAACCAATTTTTTACCAGTAATAATTCAATCCAAACGTAATATTGTTGTTTAGCCCTGCATTTATTGAATGGTTTTTTGTTGCATAGTCTAAACTATAGGCAATGTTTCCAAACCCAAAGTTTATACCAATTTTGTGCGAAGGAAAAAATACAAAATTCGGAGAAACGCCTGCATTGAATGTGCCGTATTTAAAATAGGTGGTATTATTTAAGGTACCTATTCCCAACTGCGGGAAAAAGCCGAATTTATCACTCATCATTAAATAATATCTTAAATTGATACCGACACCGGCAATATTTGTTTTATAAGAGTCGCTTGAAAAATTATTGTTAGCGGAAGTAACGTATGAATAGAAATACGATGATTCTGTTCCTGAATTATGCTGGTAGGTAGGTTGAATGCTTACTGATAATTTTTTGGTTATAAAATAACCAAACTCCGGACTGATACTAAAAGCCGAGACTTTTGTAAGGTAATAGTCTGTGTAGCCGTTGCTGTAATTATAGGTGGTTTTTGAGCCGTAACTGTTATAGCTGTAACTCAAACTGCCGCCTGTATAAAACTGACCTTTGGCAGGTTGTGCTAATGCAATCCCTGAAATGGCCATAAATAAAATTACTAATGCAGGTACTTTTTGTTTCATGGAATTAAATTTTTACGAAAATAGCGGTTTAATCTGCAAATGAAATATAAATGGATGAATTGCCAATTTGTATTGACTGCCGAACATCCCGCTTCGGACTTCCCGACTAGAAAGCCTATCTTTGCCCCATGGCTGTAACTTTTGAAGATTTTAAATTTAACCGGCAGATTTTGAATGCTATTGCCGATGCCGGTTATACCGAGGCTACGCCAATTCAGCAAAAAGCAATCCCGCCGATTATGAACGGACAGGATGTAATGGGCATTGCACAAACAGGTACAGGCAAAACGGCAGCCTATGTTTTGCCCATCCTGATGAAGTTGAAATATGCCCAGGGCGACCACGCCCGCGCACTCATCATTTCGCCTACACGTGAGCTGGCTATGCAGATTGAGGAAAACATTAAAACGCTGGCTGCAAACACTGATCTGAGGGTGATTGTTTTATATGGAGGATTAGGTCCCAAAACGCAAATTGAACAGATTAATAAAGGTGTTGATATTATTGTAGCTACGCCCGGCCGCTTTATGGACATTTATCTGGCAGGACATATCGTTACCAAAACGTTACAGGTTTTGGTGCTTGATGAAGCCGATAAAATGATGGATATGGGTTTTATGCCGCAGATAAACCGCATCCTGGAGGTTGTTCCGGTAAAAAGGCAAAACCTTCTTTTTTCGGCCACCATGTCTGACAAGATTCATGAGTTATCCAATAATTTTCTTGAATTCCCAACAGTTATCGAGGTAACACCGCAGGCCACTCCGGCACAAACGGTAAACCAGCATTTGTACTATGTGCCAAATGTGAAAACAAAAATAAACCTGCTCAAAAAACTGCTGGACATTGAGGATGATATTAAAAAGCTGATCATTTTTTGTAAAACCCGTACCGCTGCCGAAGACGTATATAAGTTTTTGTTGCGCAAATTTGGCGAAAAGGAGGTGAAGGTTTTGCATGCCAATAAAGGGCAAAATACCCGTATCAATGCCATTAATGCATTTAAAAACGACGATGTTAAAATATTGGTCGCAACTGACGTTGCGTCGCGCGGTATTGATGTAAGCGATGTGAGCCACGTAATTAATTTTGATGTACCGGTAGTGATTGAGGACTACGTACACAGGATTGGCCGGACTGGCAGAGCCTATAATTCGGGTGAGGCGATCACTTTCTGTAGTCCTTCAGAGGAATATTATATCCGAAAAGTGGAAAAGCTTATAAGGCAAACCATCCCGGTTAAGGAGATTCCGGCTGATGTTTTCGTTGAAGTGACAGCTTACGAAGAAAAACAAGATCAGGCGAAGGAAATTGATATGCAAAAGCGCCGGGATGATCCTGATTTTAAAGGCGCATTCCACGAAAAGAAAACATTAAACCAGCGAAAGAAATTTGACGCTGCCAAAGGGAAAGCTTCTTTCAAGCCTAAATCCGGTAAAAGTGGTTCCACAAAGTTATACCGGAAAAAACATTAATTTGAATTTTCTATACCATTTCAATCATACCAAAAAACTGGTTTTATTACGTATACAACGTTATATCAAGATTTGTTATGATATATAAAAGCCTATCAGGCGGATAAGGGTAGCCTCTAAGAGGCAAGAAATAACGATCTGGTGTTTCTACAAATAGGTTGACCCTCTGGGTTAACATATTTGATTGCCCACAATAAACATCATAGAAGCAGTTTCTACAAAATGCGTTGACCCTGATGAGCCATCATATTTTTGATGCCATAGCGGATGTTATAGATGCGGAAAACCGTGACATTAACACAATTTCGTTGTGCATTTCTTAAAAGATTTTTGCCTGTGGTGAAATAACATTGTTTTTTTAATTTTACGCGCACAAACTAAACAGCTGCAATGAAGCTTCGAATTACCCCTTTAAATTTTGCAACCGCATTTTTTTTAATAATTGCCATTTACAGTTGGGTGTATGGTGTACAAATTTCAGGTGCGCATTTTAAAGGAATGAGCGCTACCATAGGCTGGATATTTTTACTGTTTGCAGTTGTAGTGTCATTTATGGATATAATGTTCCGTAATTTTTTTCCGGAGATTAAAAAATTGTGGATAGTAGAGCTAAGCTTTATAACTTTGGCGGCTATTATATTTTTACTTGTAAAATAAATTATGAAAAGAGCGGAAATTAAGCTTACGATAGATCTTGATGATAATAATGTACCTGAATCCATTATGTGGGAATCAACCGACGCGCAGAATAAAGAAGCGCTGCCGGTAAAATCAATGATGCTTGCACTATGGGATCAGAATTATAAAAACACCCTTCGGATAGACCTTTGGACCAAAGATATGCCTGTTGATGAAATGAAGCGCTTTTTTTATGAAACCCTGCAAACCATGGGCGATAGCTTTTTGCGTGCAACAGGCGAAACCAATATTGTTGAGGATTTGCGCGATTAATGTGCCCACTTTGCCGATAAAATGGATATCAGTCAGAACAAATAATATGCGCTTAAATACCTTATTGTCATTTGCCGGCTTTGTATTATTAATTGCCGGCACATACTGCCCGGTATTGCGCCCGTTTCACCTTTTTAGCTGGGACGTATATGCTGCTAACAAACCCTACGGCATTGTTATTTTGCTGGTTGCCCTGGTTGGGATAATAGGCACTGTTTTTAACAGGATACGACTAATACGCCTTACGGCATGGCTTTCGCTTGGTTTGGTAATTGTATTTTATTTATTAGCCCTGTTAAAAGTTCACACCTCTTTTAATTTTATACCTATTCATCCGGTGGGTAATTATTTATCAAGCCTTATCAAATTTAAATGGGGATGGTATTTGTTGTTTGCCGGACCTCTACTGGCACTTTCAGGAGTTTTGTTAAATAAAAAAAGTAATTTTAGCAGGCCGGTAGCATAACTATTAATGTTGTTGTTTTGGCGTGTTTTAAATATTTTCGCATTGAGCAGTGCATTGGAGAGCTACGACTTGGGCAGGCTGATTGCTTTAAATGCAACTTGGATGGATAGCTAATTATGGATGTTTCTACACAGGGCTTAACGGGTGAACAAATTGCAGAAATTATTGATCTGGTAAAAAAAATTCATGGGTTTGATTTTTCTGACTATTCAAAAGCTTCTTTTAAACGCAGGCTTACCCGCGTAATGATGATAAAAAAATTAAGTTTTTACGACCTGAAACGCGTATTACTTAATGATGCCATATTTTTCCAGGACTTTCTAGAAGAAATTACCGTAAATGTTACTGAAATGTTCCGGGATCCTTCGTTTTATAAAGGGTTGATCAGCCAGGCTTTACCCCATCTTTCAACCTATCAGCATATAAAAATATGGTCGGCCGGTTGCTCGTCCGGCGAGGAGGTCTACTCGCTTGCTATTTTACTGAAGGAGGCCGGGCTGAAGGATAAGTCATTTATTTATGGAACAGACATTAATACGGTTGTTTTAAAAGAAGCACGTAAAGGCATCTATAGTTTCAGAAATGTAAAAGCCTATTCCGAAAACTACCAGCTGTGTGGTTTAAATGGTTCATTAACAGATTATTTTACCGTTTTAAATGATGTAGCTACCATTCATAACGAGTTAAAGTTTAATACCTTGTTTTCGGGTCATAACTTGATTTCTGATACTGTTTTTAATGAATTTCAACTAATTAGTTGTCGTAACGTTTTCATATATTTTGAAACCCAGTTACAGGAAAAGATACTGGATCTGTTTTATAAAAGTTTATGTCAATATGGCTTTTTATGTTTGGGAAGTAAGGAAACAATAAGGTCTGATTTTTTTAAAAAGAAATTTAAGGCGATTAACCAAAAAGAAAATATTTACCAGAAAATTGGGGCCTGATAAAAACATAACCGATCGCTGGAACAACTCTGAAATATTGTTGTTAGGGGGATCTGCGGGCTCATTTAAGCTGCTTTTTGAAATAGTAAAAATTTTACCTGCTGATTTGAACAAGACGGTCATAATAGTTATTCACCGAAAAAAGAATTTTGCAAGTGAAATAGAAAGGATATTCGCTGACAACAGCAGGGTTAGGCTTCTTGAAATCAGCGATAAAACGAAAATAAATAAAAACACAATTTATATAGCCCCTGCAAATTATCACACATTGATTGAAAATGAGCAATATTTTGCGCTGGATGTTTCAGAACCACTCTGGTATTCAAAGCCTTCAATTGATGTTACCTTTGAGAGCGCTGCGGAGACTTATAGTGACCGTTGTACGGCTATATTATTGTCGGGTGCCAACCAGGATGGTGCGGAAGGCTTGCTTAAACTGAGGAATGCCGGCTCATTAACCATTGTTCAGCACCCTAAAGATTCCGAAATGCCTGAAATGCCTGAGGCGGCTATAAAAATTAACGCTGCTGATTATATACTAAAACCCAATGAAATATTTGAGTTGCTGGGAAGCTAATTGAGCTTATTGGCCGAATCAAAGCTCCAGCTTAATTTGCCCGGTACCCATTACCCGCGCCTCATGTTCCAGTAGCCATTTTTTACGCCATAATCCTCCTGCATACCCGGTTAAATTACCATCTGAGCCAATAACGCGATGACAGGGCACAACGATCCATAAATTATTTTTACCGTTGGCTGCCGCAATTGCCCTTATACCTAAGGGATTGTTCATTAATTTTGACTGCTGAAGATAGCTCACCGTTTTGCCATAGTCTATTTTGAGCAATTGCTCCCACACTTGTTGCTGAAACCCGGTTCCGGTTTGTTTTATTGGCAGCTCGAAAATTTTTCGTGCACCTGTAAAATATTCATCCAACTGCTCCGTTGCTTTTCGTAATAATGGTGCTTCAACAGGTGTCAATTCGAAATCACCATCCAAAATAGAGATCGATGCAATAAAGCCGTCTTCCTCCGTTATTTTAGCAACACCAAGCGGTGTTTTGTACAAAGCAATTTGCATTGAATTAGTTGTTGGGTGATTAGCTGTTTCCAATACAATATTAGCATTTTAACTTTAATCAACCTATTCAACCAAATCAACTATCTTTGCCGGATGCAGCTCATCAACCAAACCTGGGATCTTTTAAAAAAAGAAATCGTACTGGAGTGGCGATCAAAATATGCCTTTAATGGCGTGTTGCTTTATGTTGTTTCAACCGTATTCATTTGCTACATATCCTTCAATTTAAATCCGGGTTTTGCGGGCAGTAAAGGCTACCCCATTGTATGGAATGTTTTGTTCTGGATAATTATATTGTTTGCAGCTGTTAATGCCATTGCAAAAAGCTTTATGCAGGAAGGAAAAGGACGCTTGTTGTATTATTATTCTATTGCCAGTCCGCAGGCTATCATTCTTTCAAAAACAATTTATAACATGATGCTAATGTCACTGCTTAGTGTACTTGCATTATTGGTTTATGCTGTTTTTTTCGGTAACACGGTC
>JAQNCM010000145.1 GCA_029237615.1 Mucilaginibacter sp. | reverse complement strand
GGATGACACATGCGGCACATCCAACTCAAATACATTATTAAGATAATATTTCCATATTTGATCATTTAACAGCGGATATCCATAAATCAAATCCACTGTCAGGATTTCAAACCCGGTATCCTGCGCTCTTTTTACGGATGATTCAGCTTCCGCAGCGCGATGTACCCGGTTCATCCACATTAAATCCTCATCAAAAAACGACTGGATGCCGATACTTAAACGGTTAATATCCGTTGCCCTGATCAACTGTAACTTTTCTTTATTCAAATCATCCGGGTTGGCTTCCAATGTGATTTCGGCATTTGACGATACCGAATAGATTCCGGTGATGGTGTTCAACAGCAGGTTTATTTCTTCAGCGCTCAAAACAGAGGGCGTTCCGCCACCAAAATAAATGGTATCAACTGTTTCGCCTTTAAGATATTCTTTTTGTAAATGAACCTCTTTTACCAGGGCCTTCAAAAGTTCATCCTTATATTTTAATGAGGTGCTGAAGTGAAAATCGCAATAATAACATGCCTGTTTGCAAAAAGGGATATGAATGTAAATGCCAGCCATCGCTTTTATGATAGTTTAAATGAGGATAAACCAGTATAGAATATAATAGGTATAACGTTCATTACTAAATATTTAGTTTTACTTTATTTGTGTTTTATTTTATATTGAGCTTTGTTATTCAACTGTTACTTATATAGTATATGATGGGTAACAAAAGTAACATAAAACTCTAATGGCAACGATCAGATAAAAGAGCTAAGCGGTGGTAAATTTAGTGCCTGTCTGGATATTATTATCTCTTTTGGGTTAAGAATTGGAGAAGGCGGATATTTGGTAATGGAGACCAGGAAAAAATTGAAAGATTATTGCCGGTTCAAACAAAGTCACTTTTTAAGGGTAGTTTAAAATAACCTCGTAATGAACTTTAGTTAGCGATAGTGAATTTAATAACGATTTGAAAAAATTAATCCGGAGTTTTGGGAGGGCCTAATATTTAAACGTAAATCCATCTGCGACAGCTTTAATAATTGCCCTAATCTCGTGAAAGTAATTTGAAAACGTTTTACTCTCTATCGATTGCTTAGTCACTATAAGCATACGGCGAATGTTATTATAGGCAGCTCTTGATATCGCAATAAATGGATTGCCAAATTTCCTGTCTAGTATAATGTGATTTCGTATTTGGTAATACATTTTCCAATCAATTTTAATCCCCTTTTCCGGCGGTATAATTTTCTTATAAAGAATAGCATCTTTAACTAACCCGGTTAAAAATCCTGCATTGTATACACGTATGGAGTAATCAGTATCATCATACCAAATAAAGAAACGTATATCTGCAAAGCCTACTTTATCAACAACCTTTCTTAAAAACATTGGCCCTTCAAACGGGAATGAGACTATTTTTCTAATTCGTTCATCTCCAAATTCCGAAATTTTGATAAAATCAACCGCTTCGGGCTGGAAAGGATTGGAAAAATTAAATTTGGTGCCATATTGCCAGTCATCATCTTTGTCTTTAAATTTCCTGTTGGGTTGCAAAACATCAAAAACGTTGTTACAAGCTTGATTTGCTTCAAACATTTTTTCCAGGCATGTAACGGCTGGTTCTACATCATCATCCATTACCCAAATCCAATCAAAACCCAAATCATAGGCTTCTTTCATTCCGCGATAAAAACCTGCAGCTCCGCCTCCGTTAGCTTGGGTAATTACTTTTAAGTCCAACTGCTGCCGTAGCCAATCAGTGGTGCCATCAGTACTGCTGTTGTCAATTACAATGATTGCATCAGATTTACGTGTTTGTTTTCGAAGAGAATCAACACATTCTTTTAATAAATTCAATCGGTTATATGTAACAACCACTGCTGCAATGCTTTCCATAAATGTTAACTTTTAAACGATTTGCTTTGATATAGTTTTAAAAACTTGTTTTTGATAAGATAAATAAATGGCTTGGCTACTTCCATAAAATAGTTGTACCGAAAGTAAGTTGAGTCGAAAACTTGAATCTTATTTTTAAACAAAAAAAGCCACATGAAAAATGTAATGGCTACTTCGGTTAAAACCCATGCCCATGCTGTTCCTTGTGCCCCAAAATGCCTTGATAGGAAAAAGTTTAAAGTCAAGCCTAAAATTGCACCAATTAAGGTTATCCTAAAAAATGGTTTATCCATATTTAGGTTTATCATTGTTTGCACCCCCAGCAGATCGCTTAATGCAATTATAAGCGGAACAAAACTTAGTATACGCAATACAGTAATTGCCTCAGTAAATGCACTGCCAAAAAAAATATATATAATTAATGGCGACGCCATCCAAATAGCAACACCTGCAATAAATGTAAAAGCGGTTATAAAAGGTGTTATACGTTTAACCCGGTCTATTCCATTTGTGCGGCTTTGACCAAATCTTTCTCCTATAAACGGAAATAAAGACTGGCTTAACGGGATTGAAATAAGGGTTTGTGAAATAATGATCATTTTGGATGCCGCAGAGAAATATGCGACATCTTTGGCTGTTTGTGCTATAGCTAAAATAATAATGTTAGTAGTGGTGTATAAATTAATAACGACGCCTGAAAAGAAAATGGTTCTCTCATCCCATAAAAGCCCTAAAACTCTATCAATGCTTACAACTTTAATAGCTATGCCATATTTTTTAATAGCCCAGGTAAAAGATGAAGCAGCTACTAATATGGCTGAAATGCTTCCTATTAACGGTTGCAGAATGTAGTCGTCCTCCTTTCTGATAACAATAAAAATGGATAGTGTAAATAATGATTTTGCTATAAAATTAAATATAGCTACCACGTAAAGATCCTGCATACCCTGATAAAACCAGTTAGACGTAATTACAGATGAAACGCTAACTAAATAAGTAAAAATGAGTAGCTTTTTTTGACTTGAAAACTGCGGTACATACATCAACAAAACGGTGAATAAAACTGTCGAAAATGCAAGAAGTAATAACTTTGCAAATAGTACTTCACTAAATACCCGGTTTCTTTCCACCACGTTCTCCTTATTCTTAGCTATGCTACGGGATGAGCTCAGATCAAATCCATAGTTGATAAGTAGTGTGAAATAAGTTACCACCGCACCTGCAAAGTTTAAAGCTCCAAATTTTTCTGGGCCAATTATTCGGGCTATGACCGGGAAAGTAATTATTGGTATTAAACTATTTGCAACTTGTAAAAGGCTTAAAGAAAAAAAGTTAGCTATTAATCGTTTTTGCATATCCTAAAGGGCCTTATGGTAATTTACGGGTTGCCAGGAATTTAAATCTTCTTCAACAATTAATGGCAATATAACATAATTAACTATTGTTTTACTTAATTAATTATTGTTTTAATTAAGTATTTATACATTATAAATAATTTATAAACTTGATAAAACATACCCTTGTTCCGCAGGAATCAAATGGATACAATGATTTCAAAGAGAAGGCATTTGGGAAAAGAGATTTTGGAGGCATTAACGCAGCAAGAAAGATTAACAGAGTTGGTTAATTGAATTTTTCTATCCTATAAGTGTTACTCAATTGTTACTTCTTGCATTTCAACTGACTCTAAGTTAGTACTAAATTGCATTTCGGCCATGCTAAATGTGCTTTAAATCTGTTGACAAAATTGAGCGCAATTATGGTTTCTGAATATTTATCTGGACGAAGGTTGTTCAAGCGCTAACAGGGGTCAATGAAATATCCGGCTGACCATAAATTGACCGGAGAGATATATAACAGAAAGGTCGCCGGGTATTGACACCGGCGACCTTTTTTAAGTCAATTTAAATATAAAACTATTGAGAATCCCACCATACACGTGAGCTCATCAAATCGCCTCCGGTTACTGCGTTATGAGCAGCTGTATAATTTGTTGGATTGTTTGCAGCTTCCTGGTACGGATAAGGGAAACGACGCGGAATAGTTCCGTTTGTAACGTTGCCCGGATATACCACTGGTACTAATACCGGGTATCCTGTTCTTCTCCAGTTTGCCCATGATTCATAAAAATCCATCATGGTATTGGTAAGCTCCCAATATTGCGTATTTATCATTTGCAAACCTGTTGCTCCTGCTACATATGGGTTGGCAGTCACATAAGCCGATGCGGCACTGGTCGAAACAGCAGCATTAGGGTCATACTCGGCAAGGTAAGTGATAGCAGCTATAACACCATTGTTGTAGTGCGTTGCAGCAGGGCCGCCAATTCCAAACCTTTCAGCAGCATCAGCCAATAAAAGTTCTGATTCGCCATAAGTAAAGATAAACGTAGGCGAGCCTAACTTCATAAGATACGTGCTTGGGCTTGAGTAATCGCCAAGAGTAGTATAGCCAGGAGCAGATGAGAGGGTTAAACCGGGAGTGCCGCTAAGGTCATAGCCATTAGGCTGTCCTTTTTGATCTGCAGGGTTATTATCTCCTCCGGACGCTCCTATTATAGCTTTGGTAACTGATATAACCGGCAGGCGCGGATCGTTAGTTGATTTTAATATGTTAATAAATGTTTGTGACCATTTTACATAAGTGTTTTCAGGGCCGCCTAACAATACCTGGCTAACACGGTTAACAGTAGGCCGGCCTCCGGCTGGGTCATGTAAAAGAAATGCATCATCGGCATTGCTTTGCATTGTTTTACCAATAAGTGTTTGTACCACTGACTTAGCGGTAGCAGGATCAACCTTACTTAAACGCATAGCAACACGCAGCAATAACGAGTTGCCAAAACGTTGCCATTTACTTATATCGCCATGATAAAAGGCATCTCCTGTAGGAACATCGCCAGTTGTACTTAATTTTGATGTTGCATCCTGCAGCTCGGCAATTAAGTTAGTGTAAATATCTTTTTGCTTGTCGTATACCGGGAATAATACTTTTCCGTAGTAACCTACACCTGCCTGTGAATAAGGTATATCACCATAAAGGTCGGTAATACGTTCAAATATCAGGGCCTTCATTATTCTTCCAATTTGGTGAAGATTGTTGTATTTGGCAACTCCAGTAGTAGTTGTAACCATATCAACAATTAGTTTTACCTGTTCAGAATAGGCGCCATCGGCACCGTTATCACTTTGCCAGTAAGCCGCAGTATACCCGGGGTTAAGCAAATATTTGTCGCCTGCCCAATACCCGATTGAAGTGGCAAAACCTTGTATCAGCGTTGATGAGTAAATCAAATCTGCACGCCAGGTATCAAAACTAAAATCCTGGCTGCCTGTATAATTAAGCTGGGCCGTGGTTAGCAAATAATTTGGATCAAAGTTCGTGGCGCTAAATGCCGTAGGATCCGTGTTTAGTTGTACAAAATTCTTGGTGCAGCTTGTTGACAGGAATAAACCTATAGTTAGCATACTGCTATATATTAATTTCTTTTTCATTTTAATTAAGATTGATCGTTATTAAAATTTAACATTTAGGTTTAACCCATAGATCCTGGTCGGTAACACACCTCCTAATTCTAAACCTTGAGATAAAGTGCCATAGCTTGCTTCAGGATCGATATTCGTAGTTTTCTTCATTATGTAGAACAAATTACGGCCAACAAGGCTTATAGTAGCGCCTTGTATAACGTTGTGGAACATCGTACCCGGGAAGTTGTAACCTAATGTTAATTGACGGAATTTGATAAAGCTTGCATCTTGAACAAACTGGCTTGAAACATTATTGCCAAGCTGGGTATAGTAATTTTGGGCAGTTGTAACTCCGCCTGGTCCAAATCCTGTTGTACGGCCCGGTAACGTTGTTTTAGTTAAACCATCCTGATAAGCGTAGTATTCGGATCCGGCGAATACTTTACCGCCAAACTTACCGTCAATTAGAAACGAAAGATTGATATGACCAAAATTAAAATCGTTGTTAAAACCCCCGCTCCATTTACCATAAGCAGATCCATAAGCTTTTAATGCTCCTTGTACAGGAATGCCTGTTTTAGGATCAACCACAATTTGGCCGTTTGAATCGTACTTATAATCATAAGCCTGCACCTGGTTTGATGCTTTTCCAACTATGTCAACAGTTGAAGCAACACCTGTACGTGAGGTTGCAACAAGCAATGATGATTGCCCTGCCGCCAAAGCCAAAACTGTATTAGCATTATAAGCACCATTTATCGAAGTAGTCCAGCTAAATTTTTTCGATTTAACCGCTGCACCGGTAATTAATAGCTCCAAACCTCTGTTTCTTATTTTACCGATATTTAAAACAGCGCCTGAATATCCGGAAGTGATGGAAGCAGGTGCAGGTACAATCTCATTATTAGAATTTTTATTATACCAGGTTATATCAAAATTTAAACGATTATGTAAAGTGTGCAATTCAGTACCTATTTCGAGCTCAGTAGCAGCAGATGGTTTAAGCTGATCATTAGGAGTTGAAGTATTTGTAATGGTACCTAATGGCATGCTATTTAATTGCGATGGCAGCAGTCCGTAATTTAATAAAGTTTGATACGCGCTGGTAGCACTACCAACTGTTGCATAGCCAGCTCTGATCTTTCCAAAATCAAGCCAGGTAGGTTTCCACAGTTCGGTAAATACGAATGAGCCGCTTATTGAAGGGTATATAATATTTAATTTATTATTTGGCGAGGCCGAAGATGCAACTGACGAAAACCAGTCAGAGCGGGCAGTTGCGTCAAGGTATAAATATGACTTGTAGGCAAGTTCTAATGTTCCGTACAGGGAGTTAATATCGCTTTTAACATTGCCGTAAGCAATAGATTTTGATGCGGTATTGCTTATTGTGTATACGTAAGGTATTACAAATCCTACGCCTGATTCTGTAGTGGACTCAATATTTGATTTTTCAAGGTTACCACCTACGTTAGGAGTTATTGTGAAATCTTTAGTTACCTTAAAAGGTTTGCCTATCAGGAAATCAGTGTTTAATTCTGATACTGTTGCATAGGTTTCGCCCAAATTTTGAAATGCAGACGCATAATATCCGGCTCCGTTTGGTACTATGTTGGTATAGCGTTCAGTATAATAATCCTGGCCTATACGTACTTGCGCAAATAAACCGTTATCAAACGTGTAACGGGCACTTGCTGATCCAATAAGGCGGTTGCGGCTGCTGTTGTTAACAAATTTATCAGCCGCAAACCAAGGGTTGGTAGCATAATTATTTTGAACAAATTGTAGTTCGTTACCGGCAGCGTTTGTGCCGCCTGTTTGCGGGCTAAGTGTATTAATACTTAAGCTGGTTGGTAAAAACATTACCTGGAAGTTTGAGTTTCCGGCACCATCACCTAAAACAGGCCTGTTTTTTGCATCATCGCTTATATAGTTCAGGTGTGCATCAATGGTCAATCTTTTTATCGGACTGAAATTACCCGAAAAAGTAAAGCTTCTCCTGTCATAACCCGAATTAGGTGTGATAGCTGTGTTATGCAGATCGCTGGCAGAAAAGCGAATGGCTGCCTGATCATAAGCTTTGCTGAAAGCAACTGTATTGGTAAAGGTATTGCCTGTACGGTAAAAATCATTGAAATTATTTTTTTGTGCAACGTAAGGGCGTGATACACCGTCAAACTGCACAACCGACGAACCATCAAGCTTAGCACCCCAACTTGAGTTTCCGCTTGTAAACGCTGCTAAAGCCGTAGTGGGTGCAAGACCCTGGGCTCCCTGGCCATATACGTACTGGAAATCAGTTGGGTTAATAACTTGCTCGCCCTCATAATTTGAGCTGAATTCTACACTACCTTTAGTGCTACCACTTTTTGTAGTGATTAATATTACACCGTTTTTAGCTTTAGAACCATACAAGGCTGCTGCTGCTGCACCTTTAAGTACAGAGATTGATTCAATATCATCCGGATTAATATTGCCAATACCATCACCCTGATCGGGTGAGTTTGAGTATTGGCCTCCACTGTTCATAGAAAGACCTGCAATCTTAGTATTATCGATGTTATTTATTTGAACACCGTTAACTATATACAAAGGCTGGTTAGTGCCTGACAAACTCGCCGCACCGCGTATGTTAATACTTACGGACGAAGCCGGGCCGCCCGACACAGGGCTTACGTTTAACCCCGCAACTTTACCTGTCAATTCGCTGGCAAAGTTTGTTTCTCTTGCTGTTGTTAATTCGTCGCCTTTTATTTCTGTTGCAGAGTAACCCAAAGATTTACGATCCTTCTTGATACCTAATGCGGTAACTACTACCTCGCCAAGTTGTTTGGAATCTTCCTCTAACTGAACGGTGATGCTTCCGCCTGTAACTGTTACTTCTTTTTTAAGGTACCCCAGGTAGGTAAATACCAGTACATCGCCAACGTTGGCATCAATAGTAAACTGACCATTCACATTGGTTTGAGCACCTTTTGCCGTTCCCTTCACCAGCACGCTAACACCAATTATTGCCTGCCCCGTGGCATCGCGAACAAAACCGGTTATTTTAATAGCATTATTATTTATTCCCTGCTCATCCGACAGCTTGGGTATATCCTGCATGCTAGCTGCAACGCCGATATAATTGCCTACTATTTTATATTTAAGCTGGGTGGTATTCTGTAGTTCGTTAATTACATCTGCAAGGGACATATCTTTAACATGCAGGGTAATTGCCGGTAAATTATCAATAACTTGTTCGTCGTAAACAAAGGTTACGTTGGCCTGGCGCTCTATGCGTTTAAAAACCTGTTTAACAGTGGCTTTAACAACATTTAAATTCATTTCCTGTGCACGGGTACCGGTAGCCATCAGGAGGGACGTGCAACTTATTTGTATGCCGATAATGATTGTAGAAATGCGCATGCATTTTTGGAGTATGGGCAATACTTTGCCGTAAAAATTTATCATATTTGTATGGGTTTAATATTCAAGTTAAACTAATAGCCTGCTGGATATGGGTCTCAAGCATATATGCACAGGCCAATTCTTATTGCGCCGGGAACATGTGCTGTGTTCCCGGCTTTTTCCTTTCTTAGCTGCTAAGT